>JANTFY010000118.1 GCA_024763185.1 Gammaproteobacteria bacterium
TTTTGGATTTTCACGGCCGTGTTCTGGGATTTGACCAGTTCTGACAGTGATGAAAACTCATCTGCCACGCTGCGCCATTTTTGCAGATCCTGTTGCATGTTGCTGTGCCGGCGGTCGGGTTGATGACTGGCCGGTTTGACGGGTTTGATTTCGATCGACTCGGTCACTTGAAGCTCGGGTATGCGGGATTGAACCGTTTTTGACTTTTTGACCGGTCTGGTGGGCTTGTCGCTGGAAACCGAGTAAACAAAGTTGATGGCTCGCTGGCGTGGTACCTGGGCAACCAGGTCTTCTTGTGGCACGATCAGCTCGCTGCCGTCAATTAACTTGTTGATGTTGCCGTTTTCAAAAACCTGCGGATTAAGCAGGTAAAAAGCGCGCATGATCTGGTACACAGAATAATGCTCATGCAGCGTTGAGTTTTGCGCAATGATGGAGATACTCTGCTTGTTTACGTTAATTCTTGGTGATGCGGCAGGTTTGACCCGGTTACTTTTTTGTACGGGTTCTGTCGCGCTGACCGTTTGATTGCTTGTTGCCGGTGATTTGTCTTTGCGCGCCGATGATGGCGCTTGCGTTTCGGGATCAAGCAACAGGGTGTATTTTTTAATAAAGCTGCTTTGTTTTTCCGTGACCTGCAACAGAAGGGTGACTATCGGCTCCAGCATTCTTTGCCGTGTGCTGATTTGCAGGGTATGGGTGTTCTCTTTGGCGGCAATAATTTTAAAAAAGACCCGTTGCAGATACGCCGGGCGGGATGAGCCCAGCAGTTTTTGGTAATCTGCATGACTGGCCAGCGAGAATTTTATGTCGGCCAGATCGAAGCTATCTGCGCCGTTGATGGAAAGCGAAGCGCTTAACGGCTCGTTTAGATGCGACTCCACCTGAATTTGGCCCAGTTCCACAGCGAATACCGGGCGAACCCACAGGAAACAGATAACAATGAAAAATAACAATTTATACAAGACGACTACCCGCGATGATTTGATAATGATCCATGGCCGGTATATTAGGTAAACACACGGGCATTTTTCTTGATCACATTCACTGTTTATACAGTATAGGAGAGAATGCGTATTTTTCCTGTGCCCCGGTTTATAATCGGTACCTGTCGTTTTTTCAGCGCTTGAACAACGCAGCATCCCCTGATCTGTTGAATAAGATATACTTTTTTATTTTTGATGATTTAGGAAGTTGAACATGGCTGTGTTTG
Organism: Gammaproteobacteria bacterium; assembly: GCA_024763185.1. Taxonomy (GTDB): domain Bacteria; phylum Pseudomonadota; class Gammaproteobacteria; genus JACNJF01. Next base: position 1,214 of record JANTFY010000118.1, read on the forward strand.
GACTGTTTACCGAAAAACCTGTGCTGGAGGAAGAATCCATCCAATGGATTTTGGATGCTTTTTCCTGGTCACTGGAAAACTTTAATGCCGACTTTTTTTACCAGCATAGCGTGCTGGTCATTCCCGATAACCAGTTTTTTTCTGGCCGTGCAGACAGTGAGCAGGGCATGGCGCAACTGATCTTCAATAATGTCAAGCGTTATGCAGGAATCAGCCATTGGCCAACGCGGGTTCAGGACCAGGCTTTGTGTGCGATACCGAATGCGCCCAGCTTTGAGGTCAAGGGGCCGTTAAGAATTGCCGATGGAGTTGTGGATGAATCGCTGGCGGATGAACAGTACTTGCAGGTGCCATTTAACCCACAGCAGATTAATAATCCCGAGGGTATGATCGCCACCTTTGCACATATCGTTGCACATTACATGGGGCAGATGGCCAGTCGGCCGCCACCGGGAGGTGTGGAGTACTGGCCGCATGTGACCGAGATTCTGGCTATCTACCTGGGTTTTGGCCTGATGTTTGCCAACAGTGCCTATACATTTCGTGGCAGCTGTGCCAGTTGTTACAACCCTCTAGCCAATCGCGATGCCTATTTGACCGAACAGCAATCCACCTATGCACTGGCTGTTTTTGCGGTACTCAAGGGTATTCCCAATTCAGCAGTCACCCGTCACCTGAAAAGTCATCTGAAAGGCTTTTACAAAAGAGCCGTGAAGGATATTAATCAACGGAACCTGGGTGAGCTTTTAATTAAAGTACCCGAGTAGTTGCAGATTTTTTTTCGCTTACTGTTCGAGGGATGAATAGATCTCAGACAGTGAGCGGTAAATATCTTCCCGATAGCTGTCACTGTTGTCATCGAGTTGTGCGAGAATATCTTCCAGGTGTTCGTTGTCTTCTCGCCCATTCCATAGCTTGCGGTATTCGCCGCTTTTGTAGCCATGATCCTGGCGAAAGACATTCAGTACGTTTTTACCCACGTATTTTTCAAACAGTTCGTCAAACCCCATTTCCAGCTGTTGCATCAGCCCGGCAATAATATCGAAATGAGCGGTATGGTCCTTGAGTGTTTCCAGGGCCAGTAACTCGATGCTCGCCTTGATATCCGCGGCGCTTTTAGGTTTTGAAAACCCCTGGCTTATTGCGTCAGCCAGGGTGTCGAGTGGTAGTCCTTTTTCCAGTTCCAGGCTTAGCGAAAAATGTACGATATCGATCACCTCCAGTTTCACCTGGGCCATATCCGGCTGCTGATGTTTCCACCATTTCCAGCCGTAATGCTCCAGCATTTCGGAGGCTTCTATCCAGATCGCCCGGTACCATTCAAAGCCCTGGGTATTCCAGTCCGGATGAACCCAGCCATTCATTTCGGTCTGGAGTTTTAACATCGTAATCAGTTTGTTATGCATGATGGGTACCCTGTTCGACGGCTTGAGTTTAGTCCGATTATAACCTTCAGTTTATGGCCCGGTTAACAGGCGGGATAGTCATGATTTTTCCACCCCGCCAAGATGCTTGCACAGAGCAGGGATAAATCGCGCTAATTCCAGCGACATCAGGGCAAAGTCTGCATCGAAACGCATCACCTCATCATCTGCTTCAGTTGCACTGGCTTCTTCCATCACCTGATCCATGAATTTCAAACGCTTGATGGACAGGTCATCCACCAGTATACAGGCAATGCGTTCCTGCCATTCCACGGCCAGCCTGGATACGACCTTGCCGGAATCCAGGTGTTGCAATACCTCTCGGCTACCGAGATCCATGCCACGTATACGAATAATGCCACCTTTTTCAACCGGTTCTTTCAGTTCACATTCTTCGCTGATCACCAGGTCGGTGGGTGCAGTGTTTTTAACCCAGTCAGTCATCATGGCCGAGGGGGCATTATGCACCGCCAGCGGTTTGATCTTGAATGAACCCAGCGATTCGCGCACCAGTCCCAGCATTTCCTCGGCTTTGTTTGCGCTTGCCGTGTCTACTATGACCCAATTGTTTTGCGGGTCGATATAGGCATAAGTCAGCGTGGAGCGGGTGAAGGCACGCGGTAACAGGTCAACTATAACCTCTTCCTTGATCTCGTTTTTTTCCTTACGCCCAACATGGCGGGCCTGCTGGGCTTCGATGTCATCCACTTTTTCCTGCACGGCTTCCCTGATAACGGATGCCGGTAACAGGCGATCTTCACGACGCATGCAAAGCATCAAATTGCCATTGCAGGCATGAACCAGTTTCTCGCCGTATTTACCCAGTGGAGTAGTCCAGCCTATACGATGTGTATCCAGGCCGGCACAATGATGAAAGGTGTTTTCGATGAGCGCATCATGCAAGGCTTCAGCTGTAGTTTGAAACGGCTCGTCTAGTTGATAAATTTGTAAATTGCGGAACCACATGTGGTCAAGTTCACTCCTTAAGAAAAGGCGCGATTATGGGGAAGAAAGCGAAGCATGGCTAGAGTAATTTGCTATAAATAAAAATCATTTACCTCTGCGGCCTGGGCTGACTCTGGTGCCTGGCTTTGTGTTATGTAACTTTGTCACTAAGCCGGAATTTTTTTAGATTTAATTGACTTATGCCAAGTGTAAAGCAGGTTTTTGCTGGATTAATTGAGTTGATGATTCACTTCTTTTACTATCGCCTTTTCTAACAATATGAATGAACTAATGGAGCTTACATATGAATGATCGTTCTGCCGATAAAAGTCGTCGCGCACTTCTGAAAGGTATTGCAACTATTCCCGTGGTTGCCATTGCCGGTTTTCACTCAACTGGCCATGCGGCTATGCTTTCTGTTGATGACCCTACCGCCAAGGCACTGGCTTATACAGAAAAGAGCGCAGAAGCAGGTAAAAGCTGTTCTAACTGCAACCTTTTCTCGGGTGCCAGTGGCGCTGCATCAGGTCCTTGTGCTATTTTCCCGGGTAAAGAAGTGGCCGCAACCGGCTGGTGCCGGTCCTGGGTTGCCAAACCCTAGTATTTTTCTTCAATAGGTAAAATACACCCGGATTAGAGATAGCCTGGTTCAGTCTTACGTACCTGTTTGTACTGGGCGGCTTGATCTAATCCGGGAATTAATATCAACAACCCCTTTCTATCACTTGTTCACAAGCGATAAATCACCCAGCCCGTTCAAGGCTGCCCAGCCCCATAACAACGTAACACTATTAATCAAGCCAATGGTGATGGTCTGCAGAATTCGCTTTACTCACAAACAGCGGCTGTCACGGAAATTTCAACCAACAGTTCCGGGCGTGCCATTTGTGCCTGCACGCAGGCTCTTGCCGGTGCGTAACCTTCAATGACCCAGGCATCCCAGACTTCGTTCATCTCGCTGAAGTATTTCATATCCTTGATGTAAATCGTCGCTGACAGGATATGCTTGCGATCGCTGCCTGCCTGAACAAGCAGGTCATCGACCTTGGCGAGCATGGTTTGGGTTTGCTGTTTTATGTCGGCGCTGGCATCTTCTGCAACCTGTCCGCATAAGTAAATGGTATCGTTATGAATAACAATCTTACTCATGCGTCGACGTTCGGTGCCCAGGCGTGTGATGTTCATAAGGTTAAATTCATTGCTGTGGGTGGATGTGGCTATCAGTGATAGGTGGCCATCAATTGTTTCATGGCATCATAGGATTGATGCAGTTCCTGAATCTGGCTGCTGAGTTGTAGCAGACCTGTGGTATCAGGTTGCTGGCAGTTTGAAAGGATGATTGCCTCAAGCTCTCTGAGTGTAAAACAGGCAGCCATGAGTTGATTGTTAATCTGGCCCAGGCTGTGGCTTTGTTGTGTTTGAGTTTCCAGGTTCACCATGGCGTTTTTATAACTTGTTGTTTTATCGGGTGAAAAAAACGGGGTGAGACCATCCACCCCGTCAAAGTCCTGCTTAGGAGGTATTTTTTAATCCCAGTTCAAGGCTCCACCGGTCTGGTATTCGGTGACCCGGGTTTCAAAAAAGTTCTTCTCTTTTTTCAGGTTGGCCTGTTCATCCAGCCACGGCAGGGTGTTTTCCGCGCCGGGGAAAGGTTCCTTATGGCCGAGGGACTTGGCACGACGGTTGGCGACGAAGCGGAACTGGGCGATGTGATCCTCATGGCTGTAACCGAGTATCGGGTCGGGCAGCAGGTATTTAGAATAGGCACGTTCAGCGGCTTCGGCTTCTTCCCACATTTGTTGTATGGCTTTAGGGTCCAGCTTTACCTTTTCTTCCTCGATGATTTGTTTACACACACGGATGCCGAACGAGGCATGCATGACCTCGTCGCGCATGATGTATTGAAATTGTTCGGCGGTGCCTTTCATCAATCCGCGGCGTTGCAGGGCGAAAATCGGGGTAAATCCATTGTAGAACCAGGTGCCTTCAAAGATGCCGGCAAAGAAGGTGTAAGCCATGACGAAGTTTTCCAGTTCGTCACGATTGTTAAGGTCGATATCGGAACGTAAAACCGAGTTCAAGCGCTTGTTGGCAATGTTGATCTTGCCGTGAATCTCGGGTACCACGCGATAGCGGTTATAAATCTCGCCCTGGTCCAGTCCGATGGTTTCGATGCAGTGCTGGTAAGTCCAGGTGTGCATGGATTCTTCGTAGACCTGGCGGGCCTGGTAAATCTGCAGTTCGGGTGCGGTCATTTTTTCCATCACCGCGAGACCGATGTTACGCATGGCGAGTATGTCAGATGTTGTCAGGTACGACAGCACGTTGTCATACACGTGACGCTCTTCCAGTGTCAGCTTGTGATTGTAATCGTGGATGTCCTGCGTCATGTTGACATCAAGCGGTGTCCAGTGGTTCTTGTTGGCATTAAGGAAGTAATTCCATGCCCATGGGTATTTAAACGGTGCCAGCTGGTTGATGTCGGCCATACCGTTAACCACGCGCTTGTCTTCCGGGTTAACCGGTTGTGCAGAAGCTTCATTGAATACCGGGATTTCAGGTGTAGCCGGTTTTTCAGCCTTGAAGGATTTTTCTGCAACAGGGGCTTGTGGTTGTGGTGAGCGGGCCAGCGTGTCATTGACCACGGTGGCCAGGGTGGATGCCTGTACAGCCTCAACGGCTGTCTGTTGTGCTGTCATCGGCTCCATGTTGCTGTCTTCCAGCATGGATGGTGCGCTCACCGTTTCCGCTTTGGAGGGTGCTGCCAGCGGGTCGTCCCAGTTTAAATTCATTGTGTGTTCCTCTCAGGCTCTTGATTGTAATAGGTAGTGGCTTACTGACATGCTTCGCAGTCAGGATCTAAAATCGAACAGGCCTTGGGCATGTCGTTATCGGTCGCGGATGCGCTTTCTTCACGATTTTCGGTGGATGTTTTTTCCACGCTGGTGGCACCCATGGAGCGCAGGTAGTAGGTGGTTTTAAGTCCCCGTACCCAGGCGAGTTTGTACAGGTTGTCGAGGGCCTTGCCGGAAGGTTCGGCCATGTACAGGTTAAGTGACTGGCCCTGGTCGATCCATTTCTGGCGACGCGAAGCGGCTTCCACCAGCCAGCGTGAATCCATTTCGAATGCCGTGGCGTACAGTGATTTAAGTTCACCCGGCACACGATCGATATGCTGGACACTGCCATCGTAGTACTTGAGGTCATTGATCATGACGTCATCCCACAGGCCGTTGGCTTTCAGGTCATCAACCAGGTAGGGGTTGACCACGGTAAATTCGCCCGACAGGTTGGATTTGACGAACAGGTTCTGGTACATGGGTTCAATCGACTGGCTGACACCGCAGATATTGGAGATGGTGGCTGTCGGTGCAATCGCCATGGTGTTGGAGTTGCGCATGCCGACGCTCATGACACGTTCGCGCAGGCTGTCCCAGTTCATGGTGTGGCTCATGTCCTGTTGCAGGTAATCGCCGCGTGCATCTTTCAGGTTTTGCAGTGAATCGATGGGTAATACCCCCTGGCTCCATAATGAACAGGGGTAGCTGGAATAGGTACCGCGTTCCTC
>JANTFY010000119.1 GCA_024763185.1 Gammaproteobacteria bacterium
CCGTTGGGGCCGAGCAAGGCAAAAAAATCACCTTTTTCCACCTGAAGATCGATGCCCTTGAGTGCTTCAAAGCCATTGCTGTAGGTTTTGCGCAGTTGCTTTATTTCGAGTGCGTACATCAGTCAAATTTTTAAAAAGGGAGATTATACTCGCCTGTGATTTATCAGGTCCATTTAATCGGGCTTGTGCTATATATAACTGAATAGTCACCCTACACAATAATGATTATTCGGTATGTCGCATTATTTAAACTCACTGTACGTTTTACTGGTAGAGCCTTCCAGTTCGCAAAAAAAAATCATCCTGCAACAGTTAGAGGAGTTGGGTATCGAGCAGGTTCAAAGTGTTGATAAGGGTCAACAGGCCCTGGAAATTATCGATTCAGAACAACCGGACCTGGTGATCAGCGCGATGTTTCTGGAGGATATGACCGGCACGGAACTGGTGTTGGATATGCGCTCCAATCCACTGACCGTTAATACGCCTTTTATGCTGATTTCAACGGTGACCTCATTTGCAGAACTGGACCCCATCAAGCAGGCTGGAGCCACTGCGATTTTACCCAAACCCTTTGTAGCTTCCGATTTAAAGCGGGCGATAGTAACAACCATGGATTGGGAGCATCCTGATAGTATTGATCTGGATGACCAGGATCTTGCCAACTTCCGGGTGTTACTGGTGGATGATAGCCCGTTGGCCCGGCGCATGATCAAGCGGACCTTGAATAAAATGGGAATAGAGCGTATTCAGGAAGCTGAAAATGGTCGTTCCGCCATTCCAATGATTCAACAACAGGCCTATGACCTGATCATTACGGATTACAATATGCCAGAAATGGATGGGCATGAACTGCTATTGTATATTCGCCATAAAAGCAATCAGCAATCGGTACCGGTATTGATGGTAACCACGGAGGGAGACGAGAGCACGCTCGCCGCGATTCAGCACGATGGCGTATCCGCTATTGTGGATAAACCTTTCGAAATGAATACGGTTAAGCAGTTAATAGAATCCGCTTTGACCCACGTCTGATCAGCGGCTTAATAGCCGGCCTTAAAATGCGGACTCCATGGATTGTTGTGTAGCAGGCGCATCTGATAATCTTCTTCAATTTGAGTTTGCTGCCAGGCATCATAATTAAGTCTTGATGGCGCCGTCTGAATCGATTTAGTGTTGGCGGTAAGGGTTTCGTAGTTTGCCAGTGTTGGCGGTTTTGTAGCAGAACGAACCGGGTTTTCCGTTAATGATTGGGGTTCTTCTGGCAATAAAGTCGGTCGTTCAGTCTCCGTTTGTATAACCACCGTGGGTTTGTTAAGTTTCATCACTAGTGGATTGTCTTGCTCGGACGCGCGATCAACTTGTGTCTGGTACACATGATCTATCAGATTTTGCTGTGCCTGAAGAGGGTCGGTTGCGCTATGCAGCTTAACGTATCCCCGGTCAAATTGTATGAAAATTATCAAAACGATCCCCGCTAGGATAACGAAAATTGATAACATCAGAAATGAGCTGAAAACTGGATTTTTTAACATGTAATGGTGAGAAGGAACAGGTCCTGAAAGTCTTAAAAATAAGTGTATTTGAAATTACTGATATAGGCAAGATAAATGAAAATGGTCAATGAAGTCTCATTATTTGTAATGCCTGGCTGCAGTGTATGTCCACACATGGAGCGACTGTTTGCAGATATGCACAAAAAAGGTGCAATTGAAGGCTTGCAGATACTCGATGTAACCCAGCACCCCGAGCTTGCGGATAAGCATAATATTCGATCCGTCCCTTTTTATCTGATCAATGGCGTAGCGTTCAGTGGTTTGAAATCGAAACAGGAGATTGACCGCTTGATCCAGCAGGGTGTCCAACAAAACTGGGGGGAGCTGCTCAAACAGGAACTGCGTGAAGGTCAACTGGAGGCCGCTGAAAAGATTGTTCTGGGTAACCCTCCGGCGAGGGATGCCATGTTACAATTGCTTTCCGAGACGGAAACTGAGCTGGTAGTGCGTATCGGCTTAACGGCCATCATCGAATCCCTGGCCAGTGGCTCATTACTGGCACCCTATGAAGCAGAATTTATAAAACTCGCCGCACACAAAGATGAACGCATTGCGGTGGATGCGCTTTATTACCTGTCGTTATTGGATTCGCCGGCGGCCCTCGAGGTGTTAACGGATATCGCCAAATCTGCCCGACCGGGACTAACAGAACACGCCCGGGAATTACTGGAAGAAAGTATTTCCAATCAGGTGTTACATTAGGGGTCTGGCAACTTGAACGGGCTGCTTAACATTGCGTTGAAACAGGCTGTCCATGGAAAATGATTCGATTGTTTTTTCTCTGTTTTTAATCTTTTCCGGAGCGGCACTAATTGCCACTCTCGCTCTTAGTATTCGCCAATCGCTGATTATTGCCTACATCGCCGTGGGTGTACTGATCGGTCCATCAGGTTTTCAGTTAATCCACGACCCGGTATTGATTCAAAACATTGCCAATGTGGGCATTATCTTCCTGTTGTTCCTGCTTGGACTTAACCTGAACCCGGTCGAACTGTTTCGCCTGGCGGGGGAAACCTCGCTGGTCACGGGTGTGAGTTCAATGTTAATGCTGGCAGCCGGTTTTCTGTACAGCCAGTCGCTGGGATTTACGACGCTGGAATCATTGGTACTGGGTTCAGCATTGATTTTTTCCAGTACCATCATTGGCCTGAAATTGATTCCAACCACGGTATTGCATCATCAACATACCGGTGAAATTATTATCAGTATCCTGTTGTTGCAGGATATTATCGCCATCATTTTATTGCTGGTGCTGGAGGAAGCCGCGCAAAACTCGATGGGCTGGCTGAACCTGGCAAAACCCCTGTTGGCCCTGCCATTGTTGGTAGTGGTTACCCATCTGATAGAAAAACACCTGTTACAAAAACTGATTCGTGCCTTTGACCGTATCCACGAATACATTTTCCTGTTGGCTATAGGCTGGTGCCTGGGTGTTGCAGAAGCCGCTGAACTCATGGGTCTGTCGTATGAGATTGGCGCCTTTATCGCCGGCGTCACCATCGCGCGCAGCCCCATAGCGCTGTATATCGCTGAAAGCCTGAAACCGCTGCGGGATTTTTTTCTGATCATCTTTTTTGTAGCGCTGGGTGCCAATTTTGATTTAACCATTTTGCACCAGATATGGCTGGAGGCACTGGGTCTGTGCCTGATAGCGGTACTGATCAAGCCGCTGTTGTATCGGGTCATGTTGCGTTATTTCAGGGAGTCATCGGGTCGTTCCACCGAGGTGGCTATCAGGCTGGGACAGATGAGTGAATTTTCATTGCTGATAGCCGTGCTGGCTACCGAAATGAATATTATCCGCGAGTCGGTCAGTTTCCTGATTCAATTTGCCACGCTGCTCAGTTTCATCATTTCATCCACTTACGTGGTTATGAAATACCCCACGCCGATAGCCCTCAACGATAGATTACGGCGAGATTAGCGGGGGGTAACAAACATAGCCCGTTGAGTAATAAATTCACATTTTGCCGGCTTATAGCGGTAGTTCAGTCTTCGTTCAGTTAGTGGCTTATATAGTGGAGTCACGAACAACGAATGGAGATCACAATGAAAAATTTCCAGCTGACAAATGCAACAGTAAAAATGTTAATGGTTACCTGCCTGGTCACTGTATCAGGCAGTTCCCTGGCACATCAGCATGAACAACAATTGGCTCTTTATGATGAGCAGAACTCGCAAATTGCCTATGGCAAGGTCATTAAGGTCAAACCAATCTACCACGAAGTGAAGGTTACCACACCGGTTAAAGAGTGCTGGCAGGAGCCGGTTACAAGAAGTAAACATGTTCGCCATGGCGCAAATACTGCCGGGAGTACCTTAGCAGGAGGCCTGATCGGGGGCGTTATCGGACATCAGTTTGGTAAAGGGCGCGGTAAAAAATTATCCACCGCGGTGGGCACCCTGATTGGTGCTCAAATTGGGCATGACTCGGCGCGGGGTTCGCACTCGTCTCAACACAGTTATACTGCTTACGAAAAGCACTGCGAAGTTGAGCATCAGGTCAGCTATGAAGAAGTGATCGACAGTTATCGGGTTACCTATCGCTATAAAGGTAACAAGTACAAGGTGAATATGCCTTATGATCCCGGTAAACGTATTAAGCTCAAGGTCAGTATTGAGCCGGTTTTTTAAATAAATAAACAAAATTGAAGGGTTGCAACTATGAGAGCAATTGTTATTGAAGATGATCCGGCCATTAACGAGCAAATTGTATCGCGCCTCAAACAGGAGGGTTTTGCCGTCGATTCAGCCGACAATGGTGTGGATGGTTTATATCTGGTCGAGGAATACCCCAGTGATGTGGCCATTGTTGATCTCGGTCTGCCACAAATGTCGGGGCTGGACGTGATTAAAAAAATTCGTGCTGACGGTAGTCAGTTACCGGTTTTGATTCTTACCGCGCGCGGAAAATGGCAGGACAAGGTTGAAGGCCTGGATGCCGGTGCCGACGATTACCTGGTGAAACCATTCCATCAGGAAGAGATGATGGCGCGTATACGGGTACTGATCCGCAGAGCCGCGGGCTGGTCAGATTCCAGCCTGCAGTGTGGACCGGTGGTGCTGGATCCTTCCACGCAGAGAGTCACACTGCATGATCAGGAGGTTGAACTGACGGCTTATGAGTACAAGGTCATCGAATACCTGATGCTGCATGCCGGCGAAGTGGTTTCCAAATCGGTACTAACTGAACACCTGTATGCTGATGAAGATGACCGCGACAGTAACGTGATCGAAGTATTCATTCGCCGTTTACGCCAGAAGCTGGATCCGGATGAGCAATTGCAACCGATTGAAACCCTCAGGGGGCGCGGATACCGTTTGACCCTGACACCGGCAAAAGTTGAGCAAAACTGAACGCATCGAGGTAAGCTGGATTAATTTTTTTAGGTAGCTGAAAGCCGCTCGATGAAGTCAATAAAATCGCGCATGATCCTGACCAATCTGCTGGTACTGGTGGGTTTTATGATACTCACAGCGGTAGCCCTTGAGCAGGCCGTTGAAAAACGCATGTTAAAAGCGGAAGAAGATAAACTGCTGGCGTTGATGTACAGTGTACTGGCGGCGGTTGACCGGGATGCTACCGGGCTCAGTATTACCGTATCGGATGCACGCTTGTTTGAAAACGCATTGTTTGACACCAACTCGGGACTGTATGCGCATTTATACGACAAGCAAGGTGAAATCTGGCGCTCTTTGTCCACCCAGGACAGTTTTCCAGAACCAACGGACCTGGCTCCTGAGGAACTGCGTTTTGACCAGCTGGATTACAATAACAACAACTGGTTTCAGTTGGCCTTTTCCATTCGCTGGCCCAATGTGCACGATAAGTTGAGCCTGTATAAGCTGGTATTATGGAAAGATGCATCCGAATATAAAGAACAGTTTTCGCGCTTCCGGCAGACCCTGTGGTTGTGGTTACTGGTGACCATTGCCCTGCTGATGGTATTGATCTGGCTGGTGATGTTATGGAGTCTGAAACCGCTGCGCCAGATTGGTGAAGAAGTGAATCTAATCGAAAACGGCCACAAGCAACGCTTTGATGCGAATTATCCGGCCGAAATAAAACCGCTGACCCAGAACCTGAATCTATTGCTGCAACGCGAACAACACCAGATGCAGCGTTATCGACATGCGCTGGATGATCTGGCCCACAGTCTGAAAACGCCTTTGGCGGTACTGCGCGGATTAACCGAAAAGACCGAGTGGTCTGCCGAAGAACGTGCCACATTGAAAGAACAAAATGAACGCATGAACCAGATAGTGTCCTACCAGCTGCAAAAAGCGGCCACGGTGGGCGGTGAATTAATCTCAAAACCCGTAGATTTAAGTAAATTACTGGCAAAAACGGCACAGGCGCTGAACAAGGTTTATCGGCATAAGCCGCTACAGATTGATCTGCAGGTTGAGGAGGCGTTGCAGATCAGGATGGATGAAAGCGATTTACTGGAGATACTCGGTAACCTGGTTGATAACGCCTGTAAATATGGAAAATCAACCGTACGGATTCGTAGCATTAAAACCGAAACTGCGATCAAGTTGCTGATCGAGGATGACGGCAAAGGGTTGGAACCGGTGCAGATAGAAAGGATTATGAAACGAGGTACCCGGCTCGATCAAACCCAGGAAGGGCAGGGTATAGGCCTTGCCGTGGTTAACGAGATTGTTACGGCTTATGAAATCGGTCTTGAGTTTTCGAGCTCACAACTTGGTGGCCTGAAAGTCTGCCTGCTGTTTACCAATATATGAATATTGATTGGTTTGTATTGCTTTAATTCAAGGTGATGGATAGCCACAATCCATAGCTGATAATAATAGCTCCGGGTAGATACAGTAACCAGTCCATGCCTTTGAGTTTCAATTTACCGTTTTTTCTCTGGTCCCTAATGGTTTGCTGTCGCATGTGGTTTCTCCCGTAAATGTGCCTGGGGAGATAATTTAATACAGGCGCTGCCCGGCAAACTGTGAACGGTTTCCAGAAAATTGATGGCCTGTCTCCAGAGACGGATTTATCGGATAGGCGGTCAACATTCTGGAGGAGACCTGCTCGCCGACACAAACCGTACAGCGGTAAAAAGAAACCTGGCTGATGTCATTGGCCTGGCTTTGAATGATCTGCATACGCGAATTACAGTGTGGGCATTTTATCATGGTTGTTGCCTTTTGGTGGTGGAAACCAGATTATAAAACCCTTTGGGTAAAACACAATATATAGTGCTGTCAGTAAAGAGTGAATACTATATGTGGTGTAAATTCATCTGAGGATATTTTATGGGGTATGTCTGACCAGGTCTTGATAATCAAACAGTTACACAAAGTTTCTCAAGTGTTGTATAAGGTTTGGCTATAAACATTTTCAATAACAGATAAATGCTTATTTGGAAATGGCTTTAAAACCGATATCAGTACGGTAATAAGCGCCATCCCAGTCGATCTGTTCAAGCAATTCATAAGCTCTGGCCTGGGCAGTCGCTACATCCTCACCCAGTGCAACCGCGCATAATACCCGTCCACCATTGCTGA
>JANTFY010000120.1 GCA_024763185.1 Gammaproteobacteria bacterium
ACCAAACCTCTCTCCTCGTGCCTTGCCTGGCCCTTTTCGGGGCGGCAACGCGTTGTTCAATCAATATTAACTGGCCCTAGAAGCTGAAGTGTATTGGAGTTCGTGCTTTCTGTCATTACAATATCGCCCTTAAAATTATCAGGAATATTCATGAATCGTAGCTGCCTATTTACCGTATCGGCACCTTCCGGGGCTGGGAAGACCTCTCTGGTCAAAGCCCTGTTGGATAAAATGCCTGCACTTGCCGTTTCCGTCTCTCATGCCACGCGTGCAAAACGCCCGGGCGAAGTGGACGGCAAGGATTATCATTTTGTCAGTATCGAGCAATTTGAGCAGATGGTGGAGCAGAAGGCTTTTCTGGAGCACGCCCGGGTGTTTGATAATTATTATGGAACTTCGCAACAGTCGGTGGAGCAACAGTTGCAGCAGGGCAGTAACGTCATCCTTGAGATAGACTGGCAGGGCGCGCGCCAGGTAAAGCAGAAATTACCCGATACGGTGTCTATATTTATCCTGCCGCCGTCGCGCGAAACCCTGCAGCAGCGTTTGACCGGTCGCGCCACCGATGATGATGCCATTATTGAACGACGCATGGCAGAAGCGGATGCGGAAATGTCGCACTACAGTGATGCCGAATACCTGGTCATTAACGATGATTTCAATCAGGCTCTGTATGACCTGGAATGCATTATCCATAGCCAGTTATTGAAACTTGAGCGGCAAAAGTTGAAATATCCCCAATTAATTGCGTCAATCAGACAAGAAACGGTTTAGATATCATTCGTTTTTGATTATTATTAATGGCTGATTAACTAATTTATTGTTGTTTGGAGTCACACTATGGCGCGTATTACTGTTGAAGATTGTCTGGAAAATGTCGATAACCGTTTCGAACTGGTTTTGCTGGCCGCCAGGCGTGCACGACAAATTTCCAAGGGAGCCGATCCTCTGGTGCCGGAAGACAACGACAAACCCACCGTCATCGCCCTGCGCGAAATTGCTGAAAACCTGGTTACTCACATCGGTATGGATGAAATGGAAACCCAACAGGAAATGGCTGCCCTGGCTTCTGATGATGAGCTGGTTAAGGAGATAGCTCAAAACAGTATGAACATGGCCTGAGTGCCCTGTACTAAACCTCTTTTCTGCCATGACCGTATTAAAAAGAAACATTAAATCCTTTTTCATAAAAAATCGATTTAATGTTTCTTTTTGTCTTGCCCTAACGAAAAACAGGGTTAGGGTAAGTCACCCAAGGTAATACCTGTCATGGCGACTCCGGAAACCGTCAATCAACTCGAACCGGCGCCGGATAAATCCTACGTCAATGACAAGGATCGCTATCTGATCAGCGATCTTTGTACCGAACTTGAAGAATACCTGGATACACAACAAGTTGCCGAGGTCTACCGCGCCTACTTGTTCGGTGCCCAGGCCCACGAAGGTCAAAAGCGCGTTTCCGGCGAGCCCTATATTTACCATCCGGTCGCCGTTGCCCGCATCATGTGCAAGATGCGCATGGATTACAAAAGCATCATCGCCGCATTGTTGCATGATGTCATTGAAGATACCCCAACTCTGAAAGAGCAGCTGGCGGAAAAGTTTGGAGACGAGGTGGCCGAGTTGGTCGACGGGGTGAGCAAGCTGACCCATCTTGATTTCGTTTCCAAAGCCGAAGAGCAGGCCGAAAATTTTCGCAAAATGATGTTGGCGATGGTCAAGGACATCCGGGTCATCATCATCAAATTGGCTGACCGTTTACATAATATGCGCACGCTGGATGCCATGCGTCCTGATAAACGTCGTCGCATTGCGCGTGAAACCATGGACATCTATGCCCCGATCGCCAATCGACTGGGTATTTACAACATGCGTCACGAGCTGCTCGACCTGTCGATTAAAAATGCCTACCCCATGCGCTACAAGGCACTGACCAATGCCTGTAAACAGGCGGTAGGATATCGTAAAGAAGTCTTTGAAACCATCAAGTCGGCAATAAAAAAACGCTTGAAGGCAGTTAATATCGAGGCCCGCGTTAAACATCGTCGTAAGAATATTCATAGCATCTATTACAAGATGAAGGAAAAGAAAATCAGCTTCAAGGAGCTGAAAGATGTTTATGGTGTTCGCATTCTGACCAACTCGGTGGATGACTGTTACCGGGTACTGGGCGTCATGCATAATCTGTACAAACCGATACCGGGCAAATTCAAGGATTACCTGGCGATACCCAAGGCCAATGGCTATCAATCGTTACACACCAGCCTGTTCGGGCCGCATGGAATACCCATCGAAGTGCAGATACGAACCAAGGCCATGGATCGTTTCGCCAAGTCAGGAATTGCGGCGCACTGGCTGTATAAAAAAGGCGAGGAAAGCAGCACCGAATCTGCCCAGACCCGGGCGCTGGAATGGCTCAAGGGATTGCTCGAAATGCAACAACGAGCAGGCAGCTCCCTGGAATTTCTGGAAAACGTCAAGGTTGATCTGTTCCCGGATGAAATCTACGTATTTACGCCCAAGGGCAATATTATGAAACTGCCGCGCGGCGCTACGGTGGTGGATTTTGCCTATGCCGTGCACACCGATATCGGAAATACCTGCGTGGCTGCACGTATCGACCATCGCATGTCACCGCTCAGTTCACACCTGCATAACGGCCAACAGGTCGAAATTATCACCTCCAAAAATTCGCGCCCTCACCCCAGCTGGCTGAATTATGTGGTCACCGCGAAAGCGCGTACCAATATTCGGCATTTTTTAAAATCCCTGCAGGAAGCTGAGGCGATTTCACTCGGACAAAGACTGTTGCAGCAGGCTCTGGTCCAGTTAAAAGGCAAGGATTATCAGCCCGATGAGCAACAGTTAGTACACGTTCTCGAAAAGTATGGGCTGGAAGATTATGATTGCCTGTTGTCAGAAATTGGCCTGGGTAACCGCACCGCTACCCTGGTGGCCAAAGCCCTGGTGGACGAGCAGGGCCAGGTTGAAGAAGATGTCAGGGAATTTGATTTTTCGGGGAAACCTTTGCCAATCAAGGGTACCGAGGGCCTGGTGGTGTCCTATGCAAACTGTTGCAAGCCGGTACCCGGTGATGACATCGTGGCACATTTTTCCCAGGGGCGTGGCCTGGTCGTGCATCGCTTGAACTGTAAGAACCTGCATGACCCACAGCACAGTAATCGCAAACAGGAGGTACAATGGTCGGAACACGTGGAAGGTGAGTTCCAGGCAGCCCTGCGCATCCAGGTGGAAAACCAGCGCGGGGCTCTGGCTCGGTTGGCTTCGGTCATCGCCGACATGTCTTCCAATATCGAGAATGTCAATCAGTCAGAAAAGGATGGCCTCATCTCAACCACCGATTTTGTAATTACGGTACGCGACCGAACTCATCTGGCCAGAATCATGAAAAAATTACGCGCATTACCGGTAGTCAATAAGATATTGCGCATTTAACTGGCCCTATAACTACTCATTTAACAGGAAATACAGATGAACAAAGAAATCATATCCACCCAGCTGGCACCGGCCGCTATTGGCACTTACTCACAGGCTATCAAAGTCGATAACACGGTTTATCTGTCTGGGCAGATTGCACTGGATCCGGAGACAATGGAGATCGTTGAGGGTGGCATCGATGCAGAAATCAGGCGTGTTTTCTCAAACCTGGCCGCAGTTTGTGATGCGGCCGGAGGCAGTCTGCAGGATATTGTAAAACTCAATATTTACCTCACGGATCTGTCCCATTTTCCATTGGTCAATGAAATCATGTCCAGCTTTATCCAGGAGCCCTATCCGGCTCGGGCCGCGGTGGGTGTAGCAGCCCTGCCAAAAGGTGTCGGTGTGGAGATGGATGCGGTGATGGTGGCCAGGCAGCATTATTCAGTCTAGGTCACACTGCGGGCATGAATGACTGGAGCAGGGAAGATGTCTCCACGTTAAAGGGTGTAGGGCCCAGGCTCAGGGAAAAACTGGCTCGACTGGGGGTTCAGAATAAACAACAGTTACTGTTCCATCTGCCCCTACGTTACGAAGACCGTACCCGGATTACGCCCATAGGTTCTCTGCAACCCGGGCAACGCGCCCTGATTCAGGCCGACATTCTGCAATCAGGCATCAGCTTTCGTCGTCAGGGCCGTAGTCGCCGCCTGTTGCTGCTCAAACTTTCTGATGGCACGGGTTTTTTAACCCTGCGCTTTTTCCACTTCAATGCCGCCCAACAGGCAAGGCTCAAAAGAGGCAGCTGCATACGCTGTTTCGGCGAAGCACGTTTTGTCATGGGGGCACTGGAAATGGTGCATCCGGAATACGAAATCGTGGATGCCGATGCCCCGCCACCGTTGCATGAAAACTTAACCCCGGTTTATCCCACTACCGAAGGCCTGCATCAAATCGGCTTGCGCAAGATCATGCAACAGTTGCTTCAGCAGCTATCACATCAAGGGCTCAACGAAACCTTACCGGTAGATTGGTTAAAACAGGACGACTTCCCCTCGGTTGAGCAGGCACTCAAAATTCTGCATAACCCGCAAAACCAACAGGATGTGCAGCAGATTCAGGCCTTCAAGCATCCGGCACAGCGCCGATTTATTATCGAGGAACTGAGTGCACACCGAATCAGCTTGCTGCTACGGCGCAAACGCATCAGCTCCCTACAGTCGCCATGTATCGATGTCGATGACAGTTTAACGGGCATTTTGCTGGATAATCTGGGTTTCAAGCTCACCGCTGCCCAGCAGCGCGTGGTCGCTGAAATCCATCAAGACCTGAGAACGGCTCAACCCATGATGCGCCTGGTACAGGGCGACGTGGGCAGTGGCAAGACCGTGGTAGCCGCGTTGGCGGTATTACCGGTGCTGCAAGCCGGTTATCAGTGCGCCCTGATGGCGCCGACCGAAATTCTGGCCGAGCAGCATTATAAAAATTTCAAAAGCTGGTTTGAAGCGCTCGGCCTGGGTGTCGTCAACCTGATGGGCGCGGACAAGGGAAAAAAACGCCAGTTGAAAGAACAGCAGATTGCAAGTGGACAGGCGCAGATGATTATCGGTACCCACGCCCTGTTCCAGGCAAGCGTTCATTTTAATGCGCTGGGATTGATCATTATTGATGAGCAGCATCGTTTTGGCGTCGAACAACGCAAAGCCCTGCAGGGCAAGGCCATGAAAAACATGATGCCTCACCAGCTGATCATGACAGCGACTCCCATACCACGCACACTGGCCATGTCGGTTTATGCCGACCTCGATTATTCACAGATTGATGAATTGCCACCGGGACGTAGCCCGGTCAAAACCTCCATCATCGCCCAGAGCCAACGCGGCAAGCTCATCGAATCGGTGCGTAAGGCCTGTAGCGAAGGCCAACAGGTTTACTGGGTGTGTACCCTGATCGAGGAGTCGGAAGCGTTGCAATGTGAAGCAGCCGAAGTCACCTATGAGACGCTGCGCCAGCAGTTGCCGGGTATTAATATCGGACTGGTGCATGGGCGCATGAAAGCGGTCGAAAAAGATCAAAAGATCCAGCTGTTTAAATCGGCACAAACTCAATTACTGGTCGCCACCACGGTCATCGAAGTGGGTGTCGATGTGCCCAACGCCAGTATTATGATTATTGAAAACCCGGAACGACTGGGCCTGTCGCAAATCCATCAGTTAAGGGGCCGCGTGGGTCGCGGTAACAAGGAAAGTTTTTGCCTGTTGCTGGTAAAAAATGATCTGTCACGCCAGGTTGCCAATCGGCTGGAGGTCATTCGTAATCACCAGGATGGATTTGTCATCGCAGAAAAGGACCTCGAGCTAAGAGGGGCGGGCGAGGTGCTCGGTACCCGGCAAACCGGTGAAGCCAGTTTCAGGATGGCCGATCTGGTCAGGGATAAGCCCCTGTTTGCCGATGCCGAAAAACTGAGCGAACTGTTAATGCAGCCGGGTCTTGAAAAGCAGTGTGAACAGTTGCTGGCGAACTGGATCGGCAACCGGTCAGAATATTCCGATGTGGGATAAGGCAGCATGGTTAGAATTCACCGCCGTGGCAGATGTTTATTCGCACTTTGCGGGTCTGAGACCTCGACAGGAATTATGTGATGAAGTCCAATCACTCGGTAATATCATGTAGACTAAGCCCTTTAGACAGCAGTCTGGCGTTTTTTGGCCAGTAGGCAAAACAAAGCGGACTAAACCAGTTAGCAATGACTATCAGTAACCACCTGAGCACGACTAGATTGATTGATTCCTTTGGCCGACCTATCGAATACGTGCGTCTATCGGTGACGGACAAGTGCAATTTGCGTTGTTTTTACTGCTTGCCTAAAGGTTTCAAATCCTTTGAAATTCCTGAAAACTGGTTAAGCTTCGACGAGATCGAGCGCGTGATTGCGGTGTTTGGCGAGCTGGGTGTTAGCCGTGTACGGCTGACCGGCGGCGAACCCCTGGTGCGCAAAAACCTGCCGGAACTGAGCAGGAACATTTCCGCTTTACCCGGCATTGATGACCTGTCGCTGTCGACCAATGCCACCTTGCTGGCTGGGCAGGCTGAAGACCTGTATGCCGGCGGTATACGGCGTATCAATGTTAGTCTTGATACCATGGACGAAAAACAGTTTGCTGACATTACCGGTGGCGGAAAGCTGAAAACGGTGCTGGCCGGCCTGCAAAAAGCCCGTGATGTCGGATTCAAGCCGATCAAGGTCAACATGGTCATGATGAAGGACACCAGTCTCGACGATTATGAGCGTGTGCTGGATTACTGCATGGAAAATGATTTTACCCTGCGCTTTATCGAAACCATGCCAATGGGATCGGCCGGACAGCATGGCAGTGAGCAGTACCTGAGCCTGCAGGTTGTTAAGGAGCGTCTGCAACAACAGTATGAGTTAATGCCTGGCGTGATGACCGGGGGTGGGCCGGCTCGATACTACCGTATCAACGGTACCGATTTTGAGATCGGATTTATCACCCCGATATCGCAACATTTTTGCGAAACCTGTAATCGGGTTCGTGTCTCGGTTGATGGTACCCTTTACCTGTGCCTTGGCCAGAATGACAAGGTCGAATTACGCCCCTTGTTGCGTACTGGCATA
>JANTFY010000121.1 GCA_024763185.1 Gammaproteobacteria bacterium
AACCAGCTTAAACTGGTCGAAGAAACCCTGCTTAACCGGATCGCTGAGCTTGAGCAGCGCAATGAAACCCTGGTTAAGAAAAATGCTCAATTGGAAGGCAGCAGCAAGATTGAACACGATGCCTACGAAAAGGCCAAGCAATCGCTGGTCACCTTGCAAAAAGAGATTCTGGCGCAGAAGGAACAACTGGTTTTTTATCAGGGTATCGTCAGCCCGGAGCAATTGGCACTGGGTATTAATATTCAATCAATGGAATTGAATAAAAAAAATGACCTCGGTCTATACTCCTATAAGCTGGTGCTGTCGAAACGAGGCAAAAGCGACCAGTATGTAAAAGGAACGATTGATTTAAAGTTAAAAGGTCAGGTTGCAGGTAAGCAGAAGAATCTTGCCCTGGAGAAAATAAAGCAGGAATATAATAAAAAAGATACCAAGTTTTCTTTTCGGTATTTCCAGGTTTTCGAGGGTGAGATTTTATTGCCTGAGGGATTCGAGCCTTATGATGTCGAGCTGGTGATCAAACCAACGACCAAAAAAATCAAGAATTTTTCAGAAACAATATCATGGGCAGACTTATTGCCCGGAGGCAACGAATAATGTTCGGAAAAAAGAAAAATTTCAATTCGGCCAGGATCGATACCTTAATCGGTCAGGGCACGGAAATTTCAGGTGATCTCGTATTCTCTGGTGGCTTGCATGTGGATGGCAAGATTATCGGCAATGTGAATGCGCAGGAAGGCAGTGATGCTTTACTGATTCTCAGCGAGTTTGGTCATATCGAGGGCGATGTAAAAGTCCCTAATATGGTGCTTAATGGTGAAATAATTGGTGATGTGTTTGGTTCCAACCGGGTCGAGCTGGCCCCCAAGTCACGTATCAATGGCAGTGTCTATTACAACCTGATTGAAATGGCCATAGGCGCCGAGGTTAACGGTGGCCTGGTGCATGAAACGAGTGAAAACCTGGCGCCAAAACGCCTGGAAAACAAGTCAAACGAGACTAAAACCAGTGCGCCTGGCGAACTGGCCACCGAGTAATAGTTGACTAATTTAGTCAGGAAAGTTATCGTTTTCCCAATTGCAGTTTTTTTGGATAGATAGATGGTTAGTGTAAATATCAATGCAAACTTCGGTGTTCCGCTCAATGCCAATGCGCCCACCGTGCTGGAGTTCAGTGATGCGGCGGCTAATAAGGCAAAGGCGTTGATCGAAGACGAGGGCAACAACCAGTTGAAGTTACGGGTGTTTGTCCAGGGAGGTGGCTGTTCCGGTTTTCAGTACGGTTTTACCTTTGATGAAAAGGTTAATGATGGAGATCACCGGGTCGAAAAAAATGGCGTTACTCTGGTGGTGGATCCCATGAGTTATGAATACCTGGCGGGTTCAGAGGTTGATTACCAGGAAAGCCTGGAAGGCTCCATGTTTGTGGTCAATAATCCAAATGCTACCACGACCTGTGGTTGTGGTTCTTCTTTTTCTGTTTAGGTTAAAAAAAGACTTGCATAAAAAAGCCTGCTTTAAGCAGGCTTTTTTATGCAAGTCTGAATAGGTTCGTTACATTAAAAGTGTAAATAACCATTCAGGAAAAGCCCATCATATTCAAGATTGGTGTTCAAATCATTGGCGTCTTCCAGGTCGATGCTGAAGGTTTTAATACCACCCTCTATGCCCAGGCCGATTTTTGATTCATAACCGATTATCAGGCTGGAGTCTTCTGAAGAGTTATCACCAATACTGAGTTGCTGAATATTAGCGCCTACATAGAATCCGCTTAAAGGAAGGTCAAAACGGGCCGCAAGATAAAGCATGGGAATGGTTTCATCGACATCAATACTATCCGTATTTGCGCCATCGCTGATGGAGACCTTACCGTCAAATTTTTTCAGATCGAGACCCAGGTCAATATTGATCCAGTTATCAAGTAGTTCGTAATACAGCACAATGTCGTTATGTGACAAATCGAGGTTCGATTCTATATTTCCTGAATAGGGTTGACCATTAAAAGTGACTGAGGTATTGGATGAACTGGATGCGTCAAGATCACTCCCTGAATATTTGACATTGGGCAGCATGGGCACGGGATGTTCGAAGCTAATGTTGAGCGATGTAGCATTATAATCGTTATATCCCAGATCATCTTCAAGCCTGATAGTACTGTCACCTTCTGAGCTAAAAGATCCCGTAATATCGGGGGTCCAGTGGTTGGCGCCAATATTCAAGCCAACAAAATCCGCACTGAGCGGGCTGCTCAGCGATATGGCTATTAATGTGGGTAGCACGGTCCTTGTTAGGCTCATAATAAGGTTCGTAAAAATTAGTAGACTATAAATTTTAACATATGCAGTTTGACTGTCTATGCTAATAGTAAACGGCGCCGAGAATTGTGACCTTTTTCGAATTTGTCACCGAAGGCAGGTTACCCGGTTTTTGATTTAAGGTTCGATGTGCAAGCCATGCAAAAGCAGTTGCCTCGACCCAGTCAGGGTGAATCCCCAGTTTTTCAGTTGTATTCATACTGATAGTGTCGGGTAGGTGAGCATGAAGTCGCTCCAGCAGGTACGTATTTTTAGCACCACCTCCACAGACAAAGCACTCTTGAATGGTGAGCGGCAGGCCAGCTATGGAATCGGCAATGCTGTGAGCGGTTATTTCAACCAGGGTTGCCAAGGCATCTGTTGCCTCAACATCATGCAACCCAAATTGATCCAACCATTGCGGGGAAAAATAATCAGTTCCGGTAGATTTTGGTGATGCCAGGTTAAAGTAAGGTTCCTTTGTCATAACTGAAAGCAGGTGTTCATGTAAAATTTTGCCGCTGCGGGCCAGTTTTCCTTCATGATCGTAGTCGCGCTTGAAAAACGCGCGGGCCATGTGATCGATCAGAGTGTTTCCAGGGCCGGTATCAAAGCCAAAGACAGGCTGGTCGATATCGGCAGGCAGGCAGGTGATATTGGCAATACCGCCAATATTTAATATCACCCGGTTTTTTTCATTCGAGCGAAATACTTCATTATGAAAAGCAGGTGCCAGCGGTGCTCCCTGGCCCTGAAGCGCAACATCGCGACGCCGAAAGTCGGCTGCCACGGTCAAGCCGGTGCGGGCTGCAATGATATTGGGGTCACCTATCTGCAATGTGTAGGGTGTGTGCTTATCTATGCTGTGGCGAATGGTTTGACCATGAGAGCCAATGGCGCGGATATCCTTTTTATCAATGCCATAGTTCGTAATAAATTGCTCTATGACTTCCGCATAAAGTTGACCCAGTCGCGTATCTGTCTGGCACATCTGGGTGATTGTGGACTGTGGGTCCAGCACCAGTTGTTTGAGCTCTTGTTTAATGGCTTCAGGGTAAGGCGTAAATTGACTGGCTAATAAATGGGGGGGTGATTTCTGTGGAAATAAGACCGCTACAAGATCAATACCATCCATGCTGGTTCCGGTCATAGTGCCGAGATAAATATCGCTGCCGCCGGTGGAGTTCATGAAGGGTCGTTACTCATTAACGGGCTTCAGGCTTGCAACGGTTTCATCTTTCATCAGATGGAGCATGGACAGGTAGGTTTTTATTTGCTGATTAAAGTGCGTTTTATAAGCCTTATCGATAGGTTCAGCAGCCGGTAGTTTTACCGTGAGCGGGTTGCGATGTGTGCCATGAACCCTGAATTCGTAATGCAGGTGCGGTCCAGTGGCGAGTCCGGTGCTGCCTACATAACCAATAACCTGTCCCTGTTTAATGCGCTTGCCTTTCTTAATACCTCGAGCGTAGCGGCTCATATGTGCATAAACGGTCGTATACTTGTTCCCATGCTGAATGAAAACGGTTTTGCCGTATCCACCCTTGGTGCCTTTGAATTTGACCTTGCCATCGCCAGACGCGCGGATAGGCGTTCCGCGGGCGGCTGCATAGTCAACACCCTTGTGCGATCGCCACTTGGACAATACCGGGTGCCAGCGTTTGCGAGTAAAACGCGAGCTGATCCGTGAAAACTTGACCGGGCTTCGCAGGAAGGCCTTGCGCATACTTTTACCCTCGGGCGTGAAGTATCCGCTTTCCCCTTTCGGATCCGTGTAATAAACCGCCTTGTAAAGCTTGCCATTATTGACGAATTCAGCAGCCAGGATTTTGCCATTGCGAATCTTTACGCCGTCTTTATAGAGCTCGTTGTAAACAATGCCAAAACGATCGCCTTTGCGGATGTCCAGGGCAAAATCAATATCCCAGCCAAAGATGCCGGCCAGTTCCATAATGATGTTTTCAGGTATATCGCTTTTTGCAGCGGCTTCAAACAGTGAGGATGTGATTTCGCCGGACTTGTAAACCGGGATGGGTTCCAGCGGGTGATGCAATAAATCGCTACTCAATGAATCATCCTGTTGCCGTTCTAGCACGAGGGTTTGTGTTAAATCCGGCATGTATTTCAAGCTGACGAGTTTGTTGTCGTCATCAACCAGCATGGATATGTGCTGCCCCGGACGAATCCGGGTGAGTTTTTTGGTTTGCTCGTTCAGGTTGGCCACTTTATAGGTTGTCGTGGCATCAAGACCCGCATCGGAAAAAATAGAGGCCAGGGTGTCTCCGGATTTTATCTGTACGGATTTCCAGGCTGAAGCAATGCTATCCTGAACCGGATTCTGGAGGCTTTCAGGTAGTGGCTCCGAGTCTATTTTGCTGGGCAGCAACACGGAATAGTGTAATCGTGACTGCTTAAGGTTAGAATCCTCGATCCTGGCTGACCCATCGGGCAAGAGAAAAAGAAACAGGTATACCGCTCCAATCAGTGTCAGTAGCGCTGTCAGTCCCCTGATAAGGCGATTGATATGAAAAGGCGAAGAAGTTCGACGTTTCGGACGGAGAATTGGTGGGGCTTGTCTTGATTTGAAATCAAGGTCTAGGTAACTCATTCAGTATGATCAGCCTGTCGCTACATCAGGTAGTAGCATTAAAGTATTAATATCGAGGTTTAACTATGCACTCTATTGAAGATGCGTTGCAGCAAATCCAGCGAGGCGCTGACGAAATTCTAGTGGAATCGGAGCTGATAAAAAAGCTCAAAAAGGGTCAGCCGCTAAAAATAAAAGCCGGATTTGATCCAACGGCGCCGGATTTGCACCTGGGGCATACGGTTTTGATCAATAAGCTCAGACAGTTCCAGGATCTCGGGCATGAGGTATTGTTTCTGATTGGGGATTTTACTGCGATGATTGGTGACCCGACCGGCAAAAGCGCTACGCGACCACCTCTAACCCGTGAAGATGTACTCGAAAATGCCAAAACCTATGAGCACCAGGTGTTCAAAATTCTTGATGCGCAGAAAACCACGGTATTGTTCAATTCCCAGTGGATGGGGGAGATGAAAGCCTCGGATATGATCCAGTTGGCCGCCAAGCATACTGTTGCCAGGATGCTGGAGCGCGATGATTTTAGTAAGCGCTATAAAAGCGGCCAGTCGATCTCGGTGCATGAATTCCTTTATCCGCTGGTACAGGGTTACGATTCGGTAGCGATGAAGTCCGACGTCGAACTTGGCGGGACAGACCAGAAGTTTAACTTGCTGGTCGGGCGCCAGTTACAGGAAGCGTATGGACAGGAGCCGCAAATTTGCCTGACCATGCCAATCCTGGAAGGCCTGGATGGGGTGCAAAAAATGTCCAAGTCATTGAATAACTATATCGGTATCACCGATGCACCCAATGACATGTTTGGCAAGATCATGTCGATCAGTGACGACCTGATGTGGCGTTACTTTGAATTGTTAAGTTTCAGAAGCCTGTCTGAAATCAATACATTGAGGCAGGAGGTCGAACAGGGTAAAAACCCAAGAGATGTGAAATTTCTGTTGGCCGAAGAAATTATTACCCGTTTTCATGATGCCGAGTCCGCTGCCAATGCCCAAAGTGATTTTATAAAGAGATTTCAGAAAGGTGCGATACCTGATGATTTACCGGAAAAGAGAGTCAGCATAGAAGAATCTTCAATAGGAATAGCGGCCCTGCTCAAAATGACCGGCCTGACCAGCAGTACCTCAGAAAGCTTTCGAATGATCAAGCAGGGGGCGGTGAAACTGGATGGCCAGAAGGTTGAAGACAAAGGTTTGATGCTGGCAAGAAGCAGCGAGGTCATAGCGCAGGTGGGCAAGCGCAAATTCGCAAAAATTACGATTGAATAAAAAAAATAAAAAAAAACGAAAATAGTCGTTGACGAGCAAAAGAATGTGCTTATAATGCGCGCCTCGTTCAGACGAACCGGTTGAGTTTTTAACTAAGCTGAGCCGGGTAAGAGGTTTTAGAACCTGTGGTAGAACGAAATGGAATTTATTGAAAAAACAATGCTTTTTGATCAAAAAATGATTGACAAGTGCTGAAGATTCAATATAATTTCCGCCCCTGTTTTCGAACAGGCCTTCTTGATTGAAGGGCATCAGGTGTTCCCTGGTGGATAGATCTTTAATAATTGATTAGGTAATTTGTGTGGGCGCTCATTTCGATTATGTAGTTGTACATGATGAATTGAGTGACCAAAACACTACGTTAATTTTTACGTAATTTGTCAAGGTTAACTCTCTTCAACAAAAATGTTATACGGTTTGCTAACCGTAAAATAGCTTTAAACTGAAGAGTTTGATCCTGGCTCAGATTGAACGCTGGCGGTATGCTTAACACATGCAAGTCGAACGGTAACAGGCGGAGCTTGCTCTGCGCTGACGAGTGGCGGACGGGTGCGTAACGCGTGGGAATCTACCTTATAGTGGGGGATAGCCCGGAGAAATCCGGATTAATACCGCATAATCTCTACGGAGGAAAAGGGGCCTCTCCTTGGAAGCTCTTGCTATTAGATGAGCCCGCGTAAGATTAGCTAGTTGGTGAGGTAATGGCTCACCAAGGCAACGATCTTTAGCTGGTTTGAGAGGATGATCAGCCACACTGGGACTGAGACACGGCCCAGACTCCTACGGGAGGCAGCAGTGGGGAATATTGGACAATGGGCGCAAGCCTGATCC
>JANTFY010000122.1 GCA_024763185.1 Gammaproteobacteria bacterium
CAAAAACTGATCAAATAAGCCGGTTAATTTTGTACGGGTTTTCCACCTTAGGGTTACAATAGGTCTCACATTTCACAGGACAAGCTTATCAGGTAAAACGATGAACGAAGCAGTTAAAGACTATTACGGAAAGGTATTACAACATTCCGATGATTTGAAAACCGATGCCTGTTGCACGGATACAAACATACCGGGCTATTTAAAAAAGGCCCTGTCTGCCGTGCATGACGAGGTGTCTGCTCGTTACTACGGCTGTGGACTGGTCATGCCCCAGCAACTGGAGGGTATGCGTATCCTGGACCTGGGAAGTGGATCCGGACGCGATTGTTATGTGCTGGCGCTGCTGGTGGGTGAAAAAGGCTCCGTGGTCGGCGTGGACATGACCGATGAGCAACTCGAGGTCGCCAATCGTCATCTGGACTGGCACCGAGAGAAATTCGGTTATACCCATTCCAATGTTGAATTCAAGAAAGGGTACATCGAAAAACTCGATGAGCTGGGGCTTGAAGACAACAGCTTCGATATCATTGTATCCAATTGCGTCATCAACCTGTCGCCGGATAAACATTCCGTACTCGAGCAGGCCTATCGCTTACTCAAACCCGGTGGTGAGTTATATTTTTCCGATGTCTACTCCGATCGACGAGTGGAGAAAGAGCTGGTTGACGACCCGGTGTTGTATGGTGAGTGCCTGAGTGGTGCGCTGTATTGGAACGATTTTCTTAACCTGGCGAAAAAAGCCGGGTTTCTTGACCCACGACTAGTGGAAGATCGGCCGCTGGCTATCGATAACGAAGAGATTGCCGACAGAATAGGGCATATCAACTTCTTCTCGGCCACTTATCGATTGTTCAAGCTGGATGGGCTTGAATCACATTGTGAGGATTATGGGCAGGCCGTGGTGTATAAAGGGGGCATAGCGCACAGTGAGCAGAAGTTTTGCCTGGATAAGCATCACCTGATTGAAAAAGGCAAGATGTTCCCGGTATGCGGAAATACCTGTCGCATGTTAAACGAATCCCGCTTCCAGCCATTTTTCGAATTTTACGGTAATACCAATACGCACTACGGTATCTTTGATGACTGCGGTACATTAATGCCGTTTTCCTCCGGTGAAAACAGCTCGGTTGACGAAGGATGTGGCTGCTAAGTTTTAAAACTTCGGCTTAGCCATCCCAGTTAATCTGGTCTTTTAAATCGTCATAATCGATATGACGTATATCCTTGCCATGAACCATGTAGAGTACATATTCACAGATATTTCTGGCATGATCACCGATACGTTCCAACGCGCGTGCACACCAGGTGACGCGTAACGCGTTTTTAATGGTACGCGGGTCTTCCATCATGAAAGTAATTAACTGACGGCTCAGATCGTCGTACTCTTCATTGATTTTAAAATCTTTTTTGATGGTCTTGAGCGCCGCCTTATCATCCATGCGTGCAAACGCATCCAGCGAACGATGCAGCATTTTTGCAACCCGCTCACCCAGGTGTTCAAGTTTTACAAAACTGGAGGTGGAGGCGCCTTCTTCGGTCAGCTCGATTTCAAGGCGGCCGAGTTTTTCTGCCTGGTCGCCGATGCGTTCGAGATCAGTAATGGTTTTGAGGATTGCTACAATGAGACGTAAATCGCCAGCCGTGGGTTGGCGGCGTGCCAGGATTTGAACGCAGTGCTCATCGATCTCCACTTCCATGGCATTGACCTTATAGTCCCCATCCGCCACTTGCTGGGCGAGTTTGGAGTCAGAATGTAACAAGGCCTGAAGGCCCGAGTTAACCTGGGTTTCAACCAGGCCACCCATTTCGAGCACCCGGTTTCTTATGTCTTCCAGCTCGCTGTCAAATCGCTTGGAAATATGGCCGCTTAAAGGTGATTCACTGTTCATTTTTTTATCCAATTGTAAATTATCCAAATTTACCGGTGATGTAGTTTTCGGTGAGTTGATGACGCGGATTGGTGAATATCAGGTTGGTTTCGCCCACTTCAACCAATTTACCCAGATGAAAGTAGGCAGTACGTTGTGACACGCGCGCGGCCTGCTGCATGGAGTGTGTTACGATCGCAATGGTGTAATTCTCGCGCAGTTCATCGATCAGTTCTTCGATGATGGCCGTTGCGATGGGGTCCAGGGCCGATGCCGGTTCATCCATTAATATCACCTCGGGGCTGACGGCAATGGTTCTGGCAATGCATAAACGTTGTTGCTGTCCACCGGACAGACCGGTACCGGGAGCCGTCAGGCGATCTTTAACCTCGTTAAAAAGTCCGGCTCTCTCCAGGCTGGTGATTACAATTTCATCCAGGTCTGTAGAATTTTTTGCCAGGCCGTGAATACGGGGACCATAGGCTACATTGTCGTAAATGGATTTTGGAAAAGGATTCGGTTTCTGGAAAACCATGCCGACCCGGGCACGTAACAGTACCGGGTCCATTTTTTTATCGTAGATATCTTCACCATCGAGTTTAAGCTGGCCGGACACGCGACAGCTGTCGATGGTGTCATTCATACGATTGAGGGCACGCAGGTAAGTCGATTTACCGCAACCGGAAGGTCCTATCAGTGCGATGACCTCGTTTTGGCCGATATCCAGCGAGGCATCGAATATGGCCTGTTTTTCACCGTAAAACACATTGACATTGCGCGTAGAAAACTTGGGGTTCTCGAGTATGTTTTCCCCGATGGTTTCTAATACCTCAACATCCTGATGTTTATCAGCCGTTAAGTTTTCCGAGTTGTTTTGTGTAGCCATGTCATCTGCCCTTAATGCCAGCGAATCTAAACCGTTAACTTGTGTCGTCATAATAAGGTACCTGTGCTCAATTACCAGCGCCTTTCGAAGTGTTTGCGTAAATAAATGGCAATGGCATTCATCACCGCAAGGAAACCCAGTAATACCAGAATGGTTGCAGCGGTGAGCGCGGTGAAGGCACGCTCAGGGCTGTCTGACCAGAGATAGATTTGAACCGGTAATACGGTAGCCGAGTCTAGAAAACCACCCGGAACATCCACAATGAATGCCACCATGCCGATCATCAGTAGCGGAGCGGTTTCACCCAGTGCCTGCGCCATGCCGATGATAGCGCCGGTGAGGATACCGGGCATGGCCAGTGGCAACACATGGTGGAAAACTGTTTGCATGTGGGATGCGCCCAGACCCAATGCTGCTTCCTTTATCGAAGGCGGAACGGATTTCAACGCAGCCCGGCTGGAAATAATGATGGTCGGCAGGGTCATTAATGACAATACCAGGCCACCGATCAATGGTGCCGAACGCGGGATACCAAAAAAGTTGATAAACACCGCCAGCCCGAGCAAACCGAACACGATCGAGGGTACGGCAGCCAGGTTGTTGATGTTGATTTCAATAAAATCGGTAAACTTGTTCTGCGGTGCGAATTCTTCCAGGTAGACCGCGGCGGCAATACCCACCGGTAATGAAATCAACAGGGTGACCAGTAGCGTCCAGAAAGAACCCATCAACGCACCCCTGATACCGGCCTGTTCCGGTTCACGTGAATCACTATGTGTGAAAAATGTAGTATTGAAACTGGTTCGTATGCGGTCATCCTGTTTAAGCTTGTCGATGAAACCGATTTGTTGCTCCTTGATTCGGCTGGTAACGGTCTCTAGCTTGTAAAAGGTATCAACATCATCATCGGCTAAAACCCAGAGCGATAGAGGCTTGTTACCAATCAGTTGCGGATTATTGATGACCATGTCCCTCAATTTGAATTCAGCGCCACTGGAAACCAGTTTGTACAGGAGTTTTTTGTCCTTACGTTTTTTGACTTCAGGAAAGGCCTGGCGTAAGGATTTTTTGATCAGGCCTGCATAGTCTATGGCTCTGAGTGTTTCTTCATCTAATTGTGTGTCAGCCTGTAATTCCAGGGTGACGGGGTCGAGTGGAATATCCAGAAAAATTTCGGTGGCCTGAAAGGCCGGGGTGGCCTTGGTGATGATATCAAACAACAAAATTGCCAGGAAAATAAACCCTGTCCATACGGCCATCCTGCCGTACAGTTGAAAACGCTTTTCCCTGGCGTACCTTTTTTTCAGGCTGTTTTTAACGGTCTCGGTATTATTCATATTGTTCTCTGTATTTTCTGACGATATGAAGTGCAAACACATTCAATACCAGGGTGGTCACGAAAAGCATCAATCCCAACGCAAAAGCGGCCAGCGTTTTGGGGCTGTCAAATTCCTGGTCACCGGTTAACAGGGTGACGATTTGTACGGTTACCGTGGTGACCGCTTCCAATGGGTTGGCGGTCAGCTTGGCGGACAGGCCGGCAGCCATCACCACGATCATGGTTTCACCGATGGCGCGCGAAGCCGCCAGTAACACACCACCCACTATACCGGGCAGGGCGGCTGGAATGATCACCTGTTTGATGGTTTCAGACTGGGTGGCACCCAGTCCCAGGGAGCCGTCTCGCATGGCCTGGGGTACGGCATTGATCACGTCATCCGATAATGACGAGACAAACGGGATAATCATGACGCCCATAACAATGCCCGCCGCCAGTGCGCTTTCAGAAGCAACAGTTAATCCAATGGATTGACCGACATCGCGGATAAAGGGGGCCACTGTCAGGGCAGCGAAGAAGCCATAGACCACGGTGGGTATGCCTGCCAGAACTTCCAGGGCAGGTTTGGCGATGGCTCTAAATTTTGCTGAGGCATACTCGGATAAGTAAATGGCCGAGAGTAACCCAATGGGTACTGCGATGATCAAAGCGATCAGTGAGATCAATATGGTACCGACGAAAAGCGGAATGGCACCGAAGGAACCGGAGGAACCTACCTGGTCTACACGGATAGCTGTTTGCGGGCTCCAGGTCGTTCCAAACACAAAATCAAAAAATGAGACGGCTTCAAAAAACCGTAAGGCTTCAAATAAAACAGATAAAACAATCCCGATCGTGGTAACGATGGCCACAGCGGAACACAACATCAGAAAAATGCGAATGACTTTTTCAACCTTGACGCGTGCCTGCACTTTGGTCAGTGCGCCAGTCAGGCTGAAAATAATGCCGGATAATCCGATAACAAAAACCAGGGTTGTTAATATCCATTTACTGTTGCTGTCGGCGACCTGGTAACTTTCCATCGCCTTTTGCATGATAGGGTCTTCAACCGGCTCTCCATTTTCTATGGCCAGGTTGATGGAATTGACGTACAGATCGAGTTGATCTTGAGCCTGGAGGATAACCGACGCCGGCAAGGATTGAATGATCTGTTCGTGTAAATAGGCCGGCTTGAACATGGCCCATAAAATAATTAGTAGCAGGGCAGGTAAACCGCTCCAGATGGCGGTCATGTAACCGTAATGTTTGGGTAACGCGATTAGGGTTTGTGATTTAGCACTCACTGACGCGCGATGTCTGCCGGAAAAGTAGGAAATCAGGCTTAATCCAATAATGATGAAAATGAGAGCAGAAGCGTTCATATCGATAATGGGTGGTCAGTGGGTTTCAAAGGGTTGTAATCATAACGATTCAACACGCTTGTAACCAGAAAAAAAACAACTCCCGGAGCAATCTCCGGGAGTGTTTACAGTGTAAGCTTTTTTACACCTAAGTTATGTTACATTGAGAGCTTCTTGCCACTCATAACGTCTTTACGTAATGCAGCACGCTCAGACTGTGATAAAGGAATCAGGCCTTTGTCGAGCAGGTAACCTTCATCACCCATGGCTGCTTCGCTGGTGAATTCCTGCAGGTACTTCTTCATGCCAGGAATAGACTTGATGTGTGCATTCTTGACGTAGAAGAACAGGGGGCGTGAGATTGGGTAAGAACCATCGGCAATGGTTTCGAACTCAGGTCCGGTACCTTCGATCGTGGAACCCTGAACCTTGTCGTCATTCTGTTCCAGGAAAGAGAAACCGAAGATGCCCAGGGCATTAGGATTCTTTTCCAGCTTTTGTACGATCAGGTTGTCGTTTTCACCCGCTTCGATGTATGCGCCGTCTTCACGAACTGTGTGGCATACAGCCTTGTAAGCTTTCTTGTCTTTCTTCTTCATGGCCTTGATCCAGTCGACTTTCTTACAGCCGCCTTCCATTGCCAGTTCAGCGAAAGCATCACGAGTACCCGAAGTAGGAGGAGGTCCTAAAACTTCGATTTTGGTGTTAGGTAGAGCAGGGTTTACATCCTTCCAGGTTTTGTAAGGGTTGTGAACCAGGGTTTGGGAACCGTCAGGGTTAGGCACCTTGTCAGCCAGAGCCAGGAACAGGTCTTTACGAGTCAGGTTGAAACGCTCGGACTTTTTTGAGTTGGCCACCGCGATACCGTCATAACCGATCTGAACCTCGGTAATGCTCTTTACACCGTTTTTCTGACACTTGTCGTATTCAGATTTTTTAATCGCGCGGGAAGCGTTAGTGATGTCCGGGGTATCCAGTCCAACACCAGCACAGAACAGCTTCATACCACCACCTGAGCCGGTAGATTCAATTTTAGGCGTGTTGTAAGAAGTTTTCTTGCCGAATTTTTCAGCAACAACAGTAGCAAATGGGTAAACAGTCGATGAACCAACGATACTGATGGTGTCGCGGCCAGCTGCCTGAACATTTGCAACAAGGCCAACTGAGATGGCTGTAGCGAGTACGAGTTTTTTCATTTTATCTCCAAAGAGTTAACAGGTTTTGATGTGGTGCGGAGTATGCAGACGAAATATGACAGAATTATTACAAAAATCCGGCAACCGTTTTTACAGGTGATTTATGTTTCTAAGCTATTGTTTTTTATAATAAATATTTTAACAAATGCAGGAAGAAATAGATGGGCTGTGTAACAAACAGAATAACATCGGTCTTGCTTATGAACTCAAGGAGTATAGGGTTTGGATAACTAGCTTCACAACGCGGATAGTTTAATGACCTTGTCGTTCTTCCTATCGAGCACGCGATAGCTTGGAAAAGTGACCGTAAATTTAC
Organism: Gammaproteobacteria bacterium; assembly: GCA_024763185.1. Lineage (GTDB taxonomy): Bacteria > Pseudomonadota > Gammaproteobacteria > JACNJF01. The sequence continues at coordinate 6,946 of JANTFY010000122.1, forward strand.
TGCCCTGATTTTCCTTGCTTTTTAT
>JANTFY010000123.1 GCA_024763185.1 Gammaproteobacteria bacterium
ATTTCCGAACAGGATTTTGCTGCCCTCGACAGATATGCCAAGAAAATCGGCCTGTCGTTTCAGGTGCAGGATGACATCCTGGATGTGATCAGTGATACCCATACGCTGGGCAAACCGCAGGGCTCGGATGCCGATCTCGACAAACCCACCTTCCCGTCTATTATCGGCCTGCCGGCGGCACGCGAAAAAGCCCAGGAACTGCATCAACAGGCGCTTGCAGCCATTGCACATTTCGGGCCGGAAGCCGACCTGTTACGCTCCATATCCCACTGGTTTGTATCCCGTAGTCACTAAGTCTCATGAATTCACCAGAATCCCCTTACCCTCTGCTTGATCAAATCAACGACCCGGATGACTTGCGACTGCTGGATGCCAGCCAATTACCTGAACTGGCCGCGCAATTGCGAAACTATCTTATTCACTCGGTATCACAAACCGGCGGACACCTGTCATCGGGACTGGGGGCTATCGAGTTAACCATTGCCCTGCATTACCTGTTCGACACTCCAGATGACCGCTTGGTGTGGGATGTTGGCCATCAATGTTATCCGCATAAAATTTTGACCGGACGTAAACATTTAATGCCAACCCTGCGTCAAAAAGATGGATTATCCGGCTTCCCCAAGGTTACCGAATCGGAATACGATCATTTCGGGGTTGGGCATTCCAGCACCTCGATTGGAGCCGCCCTGGGTATGGCCATTGCCGCCCAGGCCCAGCAAATCAATCGCCAGATTGTCGCCATCATCGGCGATGGTGGCATGTCGGCCGGCATGGCCTTTGAGGCGCTCAATCATGCCGGCAGCCTGGACAACAACCTGCTGGTGATACTGAATGACAACGAAATGTCGATTTCACCCAATGTCGGTGCCATGTCGAAATACCTGTCACGTATCTGGTCCGGCAGTTTCTATTCGCACATGCGGGCCGGCAGTAAACGCGTACTGTCGCAGATTCCCAGCGCCTGGGAAATCGCCAAACGCGCCGAAGAACATATCAAGGGCATGGTGGTGCCGGGTACTTTGTTTGAGGAACTGGGGTTTTCCTATTATGGCCCGGTTGACGGGCATGATTTGCCAAACCTGATGCGCCTTTTGTCGAACCTTAAAAAAATTGAAGGACCCCGCCTGTTACACATTGTCACGCGTAAGGGCAAGGGTTACCCTCCCGCCGAGGGCGATTCCTGCAAATACCATGGTACCGGTCCGTTTGATATTGAAAGCGGACAGCCTGTTGCTGGGGGCAGCAACACTGAAAGTCAATCCTATACCCAGGCTTTTTCATCCTGGATTGAACAAAAAGCCCGGCAACACCCGGAACTTCATGCGATCACACCTGCCATGCGCGAAGGGTCTGGCCTGGTCGGATTCTCCGAACAGTTCGCAAAGCGTTTTCATGATGTCGGCATTGCCGAACAACACGCAGTGACACTGGCAGCCGGCATGGCCATCGACGGCCTGAAACCGGTTGTGGCAATTTACTCCACTTTCCTGCAGCGGGCTTATGATCAACTGATCCACGATGTCGCTATCCAGAAGCTGGATGTATTGTTTGCGGTAGACCGGGCCGGCAGCGTGGGCGCTGATGGCGCAACGCATTGCGGTAATTTTGACATCAGCTATTGCCGCTGCATTCCGGGCATGGTGATCATGACACCGGCAGATACCGAGGACCTGTTTAGCCTTTTAAATACCGGCTATGACTACGAGGGCCCGGCCCTGGTGCGTTATCCGCGTGACCAATGCGCCATCACGCCGTCAATCAATACCCAGCAAAGCGTCGAAATCGGCCAATCCGAACTGCTCCGATCCGGTCGTCAGATCGCCATCCTGGTATTCGGGCCTTTCCTCGACATCGCCAACCAGCTTGCCGAAGAATACAACTGTAGCCTGGTCAACATGCGCTTTGTCAAACCGCTCGACGAATCCAGGTTAAAAGCCCTGGCTAAAAACCATTGTCATTTTTTCTGCATTGAAGATAATTCCATCGCGGGAGGCGCAGGCAGCGCTGTCAGTGAATGGCTGCACGCACAACAACTGGGCATCGGATGCCACATCAATGGACTTGATGACCGATTTCCGATACAGGGCAACCGCACAGAGGTTTTCGCCAATTATGAACTGGATCTCTCACATCTCGGGCAAAAAATTGCCAAACTGCTAGAAGACACGCCAAAATAGTATTTTTTTCGGCATATTTTACTCTTTAAGTCTAAATCCAGCCTTTTTCTACACTAAAGACCAGATTTCCTCATTGCCATCAACAAAGTATCTCGCATACAATAGTAACCGCCGATGGTTAATTTAAACCTCGGCCAATGTTTTAATTATCACCAAAAGAGTAAATTATGTCTGATATAGTAGCTGGCACTGTGAAATGGTTTAACGATAGCAAGGGATTTGGTTTCATTTCTCAGGAAGGCGGGAAAGATGTGTTTGTACATTTCAGTGCAATCAACGGCGAAGGCCATAAAACACTAAAAGAAGGCCAACGCGTGACCATGAATGTAAGTGAGGGCGCCAAAGGCTTGCAAGCAGAAAACGTCACCCCAGAATAAACCCGTAACAATTTCTAAACCTGAATTCACCCTAACCGGGTGAATTCTTTTCTGCACATACGCATATCCCTACAAAACGTGCGTATTTTCTTTGCTTATTTTCAATAAAATACCTGAGTGTTTAACTCAGGTATTTTTTTAATTTAGAGGTAATGATGGAAGCAATTGTTAACGGCAAAACCATACAATTAAGTGAAGCGGGCTGGTTGGAAAACCTGGATGAATGGAGCCCGGAACTGGCAGTGGAAATCGCCAAGAATGAAAAGATTGATGAACTCACTGAAGAGCATTGGAACATTATTAACATGGCCCGTGAATACTTCACTGAAAATGGCACCGTGTGTGAACCACGCGCATTTTCCAAACTGATGAAGAAAGAGTACGGAAAAGATAAAAGTGACCAGAAATACATCTACTCACTTTTCCCTACCGGACTGATCAAATGCGCCAATAAAATTGCCGGCCTGCCGCGCCCCAAGGGTTGCAGCTAAAGCGCCAGGCATTGATAAACCAGGGGCGGCAAGTATAATTGTCGCCCTTTTTTGTCTCTCGACAAAAGCCCACGGTCGTTTGCTGCCGTAGTGATTTTGAGGAATTTGAATGAACCAAGCTACCAATCAAGATATCCCTGACGTCCAGGGAAGCGCTGATAAACGTAAGATAGCCATCAACAAGGTTGGTATCAAGGACATCCGTCACCCTGTGATCGTCAAGGACCGATCCGACGGCTTACAGCATACCATTGCGACCTTTAACATGTTTGTTTACCTGCCTCATCACTTCAAGGGCACTCACATGTCACGTTTCGTGAAGATACTCAATGATCACGAGAAGGAGATCAGCGTTAAGTCTTTTAACGAGATGTTGTCCGAGATGTCTGAATTGCTGGAAGCGGATGCCGGTTATATCGAGATGCATTTTCCCTATTTCATCAATAAAAAAGCGCCGGTCAGTGGCGTGGAGTCTCTGCTCGATTACGATGTCAGCCTGATCGGTGAAATCAACAACGGTATAACCGATACCCGTATCAAGGTTCTGGTTCCGGTCACCAGCCTGTGTCCCTGCTCAAAATCAATTTCTGACTATGGTGCACACAATCAGCGTTCACACGTGACCATCGATGTCAAAACCCGTGAGTTTGTATGGATCGAGGAAATCATTGAACTGGTTGAACAACAGGCATCCTGCGAGCTTTACGGCCTGCTCAAACGCCCGGATGAAAAATTTGTCACCGAACGCGCGTATGATAACCCGAAGTTCGTTGAAGACATGGTGCGCGATGTTGCCGGCGCATTAAACGAAGATGACCGGATCACCAGCTATATCCTCGAATCGGAAAATTTCGAATCCATTCATAACCATTCCGCCTACGCGTTGATTGAGCATAACAAAGAAGCTCAATCGACATCATAACCGGGCCGCTTTAGCCACGTCATTGACCGGTCGTGTTATCAGACCGGACTGCCCAACCGACACCTGGAAATGGGCACCATCCACCATCGGCATGAACACACCCTGACCAAACAGGGTATCCACGAATGCCAGTTTTTCTTTGAATAAGCGCTTCATTTTCCAGATATCGAGCCCTCGCGGCGGCTGACTCAAATCATGCATGGCCGGCAGATGCAAGCGTGCCTGCTCAATATCCCGGTAACGCCCGGACAATCGCTCCAGTTGGTAAAAGCTGTCCAGTCCGATCAGGTTGGCCCAGCCTTTCCATTTCAGAATTTTGGCATCCAACTGCCATTGATCCCCTTCCAGTACATAGTAATGTTGATCCTGGTCGGAGTCGGAAAAGGATAATGACAACTGATACTTCTGGTTAGCTAGCTGGCGAACATAAACATCGGCAATAATGGCTTCATGAGTCAGACGTTGGTAGCTATGTAAATTGGAATACACCAGTAAAACAATCATAAAACCGGCCAACACGGTAACCCCCTGGGCTGTCCAGATGACACTGGACATGATCTTTTTCCGTTTAAGCTGGTGCACAAAACGCCAACCGATCAACACTATCAAAAAGCCCAGCAAACCCCCGATAATCAATAACCCTTTCATCTAATAAACCTAACTGCCTCAATCAAAATTAAATCCATCTAACAGGTTATAGCGTAAAACATGCCCGAGTGGATAAACCAGTGGTTCAGTTTTGGCGACCCAATCCAATGCATCTGCCCAGTGACCATAATTTTTCCGGGTTTCGTACAACAGATCGTGGTAGGCCTGCTGGCTATAGATTTTATAATCCCTTTGCTGGGGTAATAACAGGATAAACCCACTTAATACCAGAATGCCCAACCAGCGCAACCAGAGTTTCTCGGTAAACAGTAAAAACACAAAATTCAATAACAGGTTCATCATGTTTAACAGACCAAACAGAAGTGAAAACGCGATCGCCACCGCCGGCACCACCAGGTTTCTTAAACTGTTTTTGCCCGATTGTTCATAGGGCGAATCCGTTTCATACCAGTCTGATCCTGCCTTCAGTTTATTGATCAGGCTATTAAAACGGGCAAAATACAGCGCAGCCACATAACGATCCTCAAACTGCTCTCGGCTCAAGTCAACCTGCACCGGTTCATTGGCCTTCTCGCCCAGGGCCTGAACATAAAAGTTTTGCATCGAATCAATAAGGTTAAACGCTTTTAATTCAGTGCGTGGTGCGAGCTCAGCATTAAACAGCTGCAAGACGGTTTGTTGGTAATATTCAAGATACTGCTGATCAAGCTCTGCTGACATATCGTCAAGCAACCGTTCATGCTGGGTAAAATTCCAGTCAGGCCTGGTATGCATGCCCTGCCCTTTTAAGATGGCGAATACATTGGCGCGGAAGTCCATGCTTTTCAGGTAGTCCAGTTTACTTTCATAGGGTTGCGATAACCCTGCCTGTACTGCCAGGGTTAATTTACGGGCCTGGATAATTCGTTGCTTGATCAACCCCTTATCCTGAACACACAGCAGTTTGTTCCCGAGCTGAGTATCCTGTTGTTCAGCGCACCAGTTACCGATTGAAGAATAAAACCCCAGCAACTGCGAAATATGAAACTCGAATTGCTCTCGCCCATCGCTGATACAGTCCCTGTCAATGCAGGCATTGAGCTGTTGCATGCCAGCCGACAACAGGGTTTTCATGGCCGACACCTGTTTTCGGCTAACCTTCAGCAGGTCTTTATTAGCCATGAGCGCTTGCTGGTATTGGAGCCAATTCAGCATGGCCTTGTTCATGGCCATTTCATACAGCTCAATGGCCTTTTCTCGGGATCCATTTTGTTTTTGCTCCAGCTCATTCACCAGTTGGCGGTAGACTTCAAACTGTAATAACACCTGTTCACGGGCATAACGATAATTTTTATACAGCTTGTCGCTATCCTGGGTTTGCTGGGTGGTAATTGCATAACCGGCAATCTTGTCGAGTTTCTGCTCGAGGATTTCACGTAAGTGATCCGAGTTATATACCAGTAATCCGGACAGGGTGATAAACATTTTTCCTTCCGGTGTTAACAGGGTTAACTCATCGACGGCCAGCTCATCAATTTCGACAAAACCATTGGCAATACCGTATTTAAGCAGGCTGAGAATTTCAGCAGAACGGCGTGTTTCACTGGAAGACAGGTCGACCAGGTCATCCACCAGTTTTTTCTGACCGATAAAGACCAGTGGAAAAACAATCAACCCAATGATAAAAAATTTGATCAACAACCGGGACAAGTTGAGGCTGGCCTGAAAAGGCACCAACAAACGCCAGGCAAAAATAGTTGCCCCCGAGGCAGAAATCGTGCGCCCGTAAATTTCCAGCTGACCGAAATCCGTTGACGGCGACATGCTCGACGATACATCCAGAACGCGCGCATTGAAAGAGAGTTCGATGACCAGGTAAACCAGGTTGAGCAGAATAAAAAACAGGGTATAGAACGAACCCTTGATCGTGTTAAGCAAACTTATTTACCGGTTTCTTGCTTTGAACTGATCACCAGAGGCCTCAGTTCCGGCTGTGCGTCCTTATCAGTATGTGAAGACCGGTAAGCCGACAGGTCAGGTGTCCAGGGTTGATGAGGTGGCTGCTGGACTTGACCAGCACGAAACAATAAATTTCCCTGGGCATTAAACTTTAGCCCCCAGGATTTTAACAAGCGGTTTTCTTCCGCAAGCGGATCGGCGCATACTGGCCTGGCAAGTACAAACAGGCTTACACCCAGGCATAAATTGAGCATCTTTTTCATCAAAGGCTTTTCCAGTCAAACCCCTGTTGCTGGCAGGCCAGAACCGGCTGCGTTGGCAGGGTAACCTCCTGTAACAAATCTGCCACCCGCTGGGGTGAATTATTTTTTTCGGATATATGCGCGGCAATCAGCCACTCCAGGCGTGA
>JANTFY010000124.1 GCA_024763185.1 Gammaproteobacteria bacterium
CTTTAACCTTGGCGATCTTGCCATCTTTAAAGTCATACACCATGGCTACAGAAATCGCTTCATGATGCGTCAGGAAGCTGTAGCAGGTGTTAACGTAAGTAGGATGACCTACTTTATTACCGTTTAACAAGGCAACCACTGCCAGTGCACAGACCTTGGCCTGTGAATTTGCCGCATAACCTGATTTAGGCATCGGTGAAGATACTGAAGCATCACCCACGATGTGGATGTTCTTGTGCACGGTTGACTCAAAGGTCTGACCGTTAATAGGACACCAGCCCTTATCGTTGGTGAGGCCTGAAGATGCAGCAACTTTGCCTGCTTTTTGTGCAGGAATAATGTTCACGACATCACCCTTAACCTTGTTGCCAGAAGCAGTGGTTACGGTTTTTGTCTTCGCATCATAGGCCACTACACCGTCTTTGGCGTGATAGGAGACCATGCCGTCAGCAGTAGGATTATTGGCGTCAAAGCCATGGAATCGAGCCCAGGCTTCCTGGAACCAGGGCTTTTTCGAGAAGCCGCCTTTAGGATCGAAAGCAATGATCTTGGCCGTTGGGTTGTGCTTCTTGAAATAGTTGGCCATCTGCGTAATACGCTCACCGGGCCCAGGAGGACAACGGAAAGGATTGGGTGGAGGTGCAATGATGAATGTGCCACCTTTTTTCATTGAATGCAGCTGCTTCATCAAAGTAGTAGTTTGTGAACCGGCTTTCCAGGCATGTGGAGTAGACTCGGCCACAGAAGCATCATAGCCATCGATGGTATCCCATTTGAAGTCTACACCGGGTGATACAACGCAACGGTCGTACTTGAAAGATTTTCCGCCTTTGATATTTACAACCTGGTTCTTGGCATCGATCTTGTCAACCCAGCCATGAACGACATTGATGCCATGCTTTTTCAGTCCAGCATAGGTCATTTTAAGTTCATCAAGCTTACGTACACCGCTTAATACCTCGTTGCTGAAAAAGCAGGTGTAGTAATCCTTGTTAGCTTCAATCAGGGTAACGTCAATGGAAGAATCGGCCATTTTGATGTATTTGGCAGCTGTTGCACCGCCCACGCCGCCGCCGACTACGACGACTTTCTTGGTGGCGCCACCAATGGCAAAGGGAGTGAAACCAGCGGCAAAAGAAGTTGCACCAATCGCTGCACCAGTTTTAATAAAATCACGTCTTGAAAATTTACTCATTATCTCGGTCTCCTGTTATTTCTGGCTGGCGTAGTAATCTGTCAGTGCAGGGATCATGTCGTCGCCATACTTTTTATGTGCTTTTTTGACTTGTTTTATCATTTTCTTGCCAAAATCGCGACTACCATCGAGAGCATCTTCAAGAGAGTACTTTACATAGGTTGACCATTGTCCACCTAACTGGCCTGCATCATCTTCGGCGCTGGTGCCTGCATCTTCATGACACTTTTTGCAGGATTTTTTATGAATCTTTCCACCTTTTTTAGCATTACCGCCGACTTCCTGGTCAGCCATGTGCATTTTCTGCTTTGAGAAAAATTCACCCATCTTGGTGAAATCTTCATCATCATAACCTTTGGCAATACGTACCATAATAGTGGAGTTGCGTTCACCGGCCTTGAAGGCCTTCATGGCATCTTCGATGTAGGCTTGGGACATGCCGGCAAGACTTGGAGTGGCTGGGCCAGTACTGGCACCATTGTAACCGTGACAACCGGCACAAGTGAAAGACAGGGCTTCTGCACTTGCACCACCCGCCATGCCTGAACTTGAAAAAGCAAGACTAGAGACGAACAGGGCAGCACCTAGGGTCTTAATGTTCTTCATATAACCTCCTTAAAATAGGTATGAAGTTATTGTTAATAGTTAGGGTTTAAGTAGAAGATTAAGGTTTATTCTTATTCAACTTAAGCTTCGAAATAATAACAGATCACTCGATTTTGACAAGGTTATATAAAGATATTGAGCTTAACTAAAAACTAACATTTTTATAAAAGTCCTGATGGAGGCTGATAACTTATAAATTAAAAAATAAGTAACTGTTTAAAAAGGGAATATCCACGCAAATTGTAAAATATGTATACCTAATTATTAGAATATGCTGATATATTGGTTAATAATTGCAAAATAAATAAAGATATAGCGGTTGAACTAAAAAGATTAATTAAGTTAATCTACGTTTGTTGAGATAGATCAAGAAAACTGTAAAAATTTCACGCAACCAGAAATTATCAATTTGGTTAGAAATTACAAGATTTTCTGGCAAATAATAACTTAAACAGAGGTATATCTAATGGGTGAACTCAATCCTGATGAAGAAAAGAAGATCCTGGAGTCCGCTCCTAAGGGTACTATGACACTTTTAATAATATTCGGAATAGCCATGCTGCTTGGATGGATGTACATGTATTTCGGTATGTTTTTAACTCATGGACCCGTGAATTAAGGAGTTATCATGCATATTGATCAAACAGAAAAAAAATGGATATGGGTGACCATCTTCATGACTGTCATCATGGTGGGCGTGTTAACGGCTTATGCCGTCGGCAGTAACATTCATCCTCCCAGTGGTTTCGAGCCGATCGATTCCACTCGCCTGCATTTAAGCGAGGAATTTGCCGAGGATAACCTGGGTTATAAGGATAACGGCGATGGCACTGGCACCTTAACCATGGTGGGTGCGCGTTATGGTTTTTATCCTTCGACAGTTGAAGTACCCGTCGATACTCCCATTAAAATAAGGGTTGCAAGTGCTGATGTTTTGCATGGTCTGCATGTGCCTTTCACCAACTACACCACGATGGTGGTGCCTGGGTATGTTGCTGAAGTAAACACCACTTTCCAGAAAACCGGTGATTACACTGTAATGTGCAATGAATATTGCGGTTTAGGGCATGATCATATGTGGTCTCGTCTAAAAGTCGTTGAAAAGACTGGATCATAAGGGGGTAAATTATGGCTACAACAACAGCTTCTATGCAAGAAAACCTGTCTTCCGCTCGAGGGCAGAATTCAGTCAATATCGGGTTAGCCAACTTCTGGGTCGCCCTGGTTTTTATGACCGTTGCGGTCATTCTGGGTGTCTACCAGGTGGCAGAACGTAGTGGTTTCTTTCCCGCATTAGAATCCCCGACGCTGTACTTTGCTTCGGTATCCACCCACGGTGTACTGATGGGTTTTGTGCTAACAACCTTTTTCATCATGGGTTTTGGTTACTATGCGGCGACGACCAGTTTAAAGATGCCCATACCGGGTAAAGGTTTTGCCTGGTTCGGATTCTGGCTGGCGCTTATCGGTACCCTGATTGCAGCAGTACCTTTGTTGACGGGTAATGCTTCCGTGCTTTACACCATGTATCCACCACTGGCAGCACATCCGGCCTTTTATATCGGTGCCACAATGCTGGTAGTCGGTTCCTGGTTCTGGTGTATTGAAATGATCTGGATGATGGCCAAGTGGAAAAAAGCCCACCCGGGTGAAGCGGTCCCGCTGGTCCATTTTGGTAATACGGCGAATGCAATCATGTGGTTGTGGACCACGATCGGTGTAGGTTCCGAGGCTCTGTTTCAGTTGATACCCTGGTCTCTGGGAATACTGGAAACCATCGATGTTGGCCTGGCTCGAACCCTGTTTTCCTGGACCTTGCATGCGATTGTTTATTTCTGGTTGTTCCCGGCCTACATCACGCTTTACACCATTATGCCGAAGGTGATTGGTGGCAAGTTGTTCAGTGATGAAATGGGCCGAATCGCTTTCATCATGCTGCTGGTGTTTTCCGTGCCAATCGGGTTTCACCATCTGTACATGGACCCTTTCCAGGAAGCCGGTTGGAAATTCGTTCATATGTTCGGAACCTTCATGGTAGCCCTGCCAACCCTGTTTACCGGTTTTACCGTAATCGCCAGCATGGAAATTGCAGGACGCTTACGTGGTGGTAAAGGCCTGTTTGGCTGGATTGGTGCCTTACCCTGGAAAGAGCCGGTCATGTCTGCGGCTGGTTTGTCGATGTTGTTGCTGACCTTTGGTGGTTTTGGTGGCATGATCAATGCGAGTTATTCTCTAAATACCATGGTGCATAACACCCAGTGGGTGACCGGTCATTTCCATCTGATTTTTGGTGGCACGACCGTTATTATGTATTTTGCTGCGGCCTATCACATGCTGCCCAGAATGATCGGGCGCAAGTTGCATTCCGCTTCTATGGCAGTGACCCAGCTCTGGTTGTGGTTTATTGGTATGCTCGTGTTGACACTGCCCTGGCATGCTATCGGACTGCTTGGACAACCCCGTCGTATCTCCTCAGCACCTTACGATGATCCCCTGGTTGAACAGTGGAATATACATGAAGCCTCTATGATCGTGGGGGGTGTTATCCTGTTTATCTCATCCTGCATGTTGCTGTGGAATCTTTACAAGACACACAGTGCTTCACCAGAAGAACAGGCCATGGAGTATGCAGAACCGATCCATCCTGCACCCAGGGTTCCTCATCTGCTAAACAGCTTTGCATTCTGGAACGTGGTGATTGCCATTTATCTCATTGCGAGCTATGGCTATCCAATAGCCCAGTTCTTCCTGAATCAAACCTTTGGCGCTACCACCTGGGGAGTATAAACATGAAAAATACAATAATAATGTCAATCATGCTGTGCTTTTCGGGTATGGCTTTCGCTGAGCCTTCATCGCTAGTGGCTTATGACAAGGAAACCCGTGCGTTGATTCGTTCTGGCAGTGTGGAAAACGGCCAAAAACTGGCCTCTTCAGCCAAGTGTAAGAAATGTCATGGTATGAATGGACTTTCCGAAGACGAAGATGATCCAAACATTGCCGGTATGTCTGCAACCTATATTTTTAAACAGTTGAAAGACTATCAGGATGAAACCCGTTCAGAGAGGTCCATGAAAAAGGCTGTTCGTAAGCTGAGCGATCAGGATCTCTCTGATCTATCAGCCTACTATGCCGCTCAGGAAATGCTGCCTGCGGCTCGCGCAACCGATGTGGTTCCCGTACTGGTGCATAAAGGTGATTCGAAACGTATGGTGCGCGCCTGTAACTCCTGTCATGGCCAGAATGGCGAAGGCGGGGAATATGACATGCCTGCACTGAACGGACAGCGCAGCGGTTACTTTATTACGGCCATGGAAGAGTTCAAGGAAGAGGATCGCACTAACGATATCTACTGGAGAATGCGGGATATTGCCAAGGAATTAACGGATGAAGAAATCGAAGAACTGGCCAGTTATTATTCTGCGGCTCCGCTCGAAGACGAAGAGGAGGATGGTGAGGAATAAATACAATTATTCTAAATATTAATTCCTAAGGTTTAAGCCCTGAACTTGTTCAGGGCTTTTTTTATACCGTGCCGTCGTAAAATGTCGTGGTAGACAATGCTTAATGTATCTCCCAAACAATCCGAATCGATGGAATCTCATGATTCCACTCATTGCTATCATTGTGGGTTACCCGTCGATAAGGGCTCGCATGAACAGCTGACTGTACTTGGAGCTCAACGTGACTTTTGTTGTCATGGTTGCAAGTCGGTGTGCAAAACCATCGTTGATGCCGGCCTGGAAGACTATTATCGAAACCGGGACCTGGGTGTGAGCAGTAACCCGCAAAAGGATCTGGATAACTTACTCGAAAAACTCAGCATCTATGACAACGAGCAGGTGCAGAAATCTTTTGTGCATGGTGAAGGTGACTGGCAGGAAGCTTACCTGATTCTAGAGGGGATTCGCTGTTCCGCCTGCGTTTGGTTAAACGAACTGCATTTACGCCAGCAGCCCGGCGTTCTCGATGTTCATATCGATGATATTACCCAGCGTGCCCGTGTGCGCTGGGATCCAGCACAAATTGTGTTAAGCGAAATCCTGGCCGCCATTGTCTCTATTGGTTATCAGGCCCACCCCTACGAACCCTCGCATTATCTGGAGTTACAAAAAGCCAATAAACGCAAGAATTTACACCGTTTATTGTTTGCTGCGATTATCGGCATGCTGCCCATGCATTTTGCATTGGCGACCTGGTTTATGGGTGGCCCGGATGAACACGGCCAACTGCAACAATGGGAACAAATCGGGCGCTGGACCAGCCTGTTTGTTACCTTGACAATCCTGTTGTATCCGGCACAGGAGTTCTTTTACGGGGTATGGTCTGACCTCAAGCGCAAGATTATCGGCATGGACGTGCCGATTGTCCTCGGTCTGAGCTGCGCTTTTTTGTTAAGCGCTTATTCCACCTATCAGGGAAGCGGAGAGGTCTTTTACGAGTCCATCGCCATGTTCGTGTTGTTCATCCTGTTATCACGAAAGCTCGAACATCAGGCCAAAATCAAGGCCTCGGATCAATTGGAACGGCTGGCGTTGTCGCAGCCGCTTGACGCACGTCAGGTGCTGGAAAACGGTCAAATGCAAACCGTGTCCGTGCTGGATCTGCAGCCCGGTCATACCATCCAGATACTGCCCGGTGAACAGGTGCCCGTTGACAGCACGATCATCGAGGGGAAAAGCAGTTTCAATGAATCCCTGATCACCGGCGAAAGCAGGGCAATTGATCATGGCGTAGGCGATACCCTGATGGCCGGCTCAGTCAATTACGACCAGCCGGTGCTGGCCAGGGTCGAGTCAGGCGAAATGGAATCGACGATTGCAGAAATAACCCGCCTGGCTGAAAGCGGGTTACAGCACAAGCCCGCCCAAGCCTTGATGGCGGATAAGGTGGCTAGCCGTTTTGTTATTTTTATTCTTGTGGTGGCATTGTCCACGGCCTTGTTCTGGCTCTCTCAGGGACATCATGAATGGCTGGTGATCACCGTATCGGTATTGATCGTGACCTGTCCCTGTGCGCTGGCGCTGGCCGTGCCGATTGCATTGACCATCAGTTCCAGTCGATTCCTGGC
>JANTFY010000125.1 GCA_024763185.1 Gammaproteobacteria bacterium
GGGCGTACCCTGGATAATACCACGCCACATGCCGGATTCATGTCGGACGACGAGTTAAAGATGATCAGTGAATGGCTGGATATCGGGGCGCAATATTACAACAACCCGTTTGATCCAGAGTGCGATCTGGATGGTTTGTGCTAAAGTTTATGTTTTAACTTGTAACGCGTAACTGAAGTTTGAAAATAATAAAATTGATTCAGTTTGCCTGCTTGATGCTGTTGCTGGTTACGTCTGTTCGGGCGACTGCCGATGAAGAGGTACCCCTGACGATTGATGACCCCTTTATCGAGATGCATACCGGTGCGGGTTCAGGCTACCCGATTTTTCATGTGGTGGACCGTGGCCAGAAAATCATCATCCTCAAACGCAAAACCAACTGGTATAAGATCCGGGCTGAAAATGGAAAAGAAGGTTGGGCCACACGAGAGCAAATGCAACAGACCCTGCTGCCGGACGGGCAACAGCTGAAATTTGCAGAACTGGATCAGAACGCATTTGAACGTCGTCGCTGGGAACTTGGTGTGACCGCTGGCGAGCTTGAAGATGCACCGATCACGTCGGTTTACGGCGCTTACGGTTTTACCCGAAATTTCTCTACGGAACTCACACTGGGTCATTCTGTAGGTAATGTTTCCAGCAGTCTGCTGTATAAATTAAATCTGCTGATGCAACCTTTTCCGGACTGGGATTATTCGCCCTATTTTACGCTGGGCCTGGGCACGATTGACGTCAAACCCAGTGCAACCTTGATAGAACCGGCAGACAAAAGCAACGAATTTAGCCAGTTGGGCCTGGGGCTCAGAAAATACCTGTCGAGGCGTTTTATGTTGCGTTTGGAATTCAATGAATATGTTATTTTTTCGGCCAGTAATGATAAAGATGAAAATGAGGACATCAACGAATGGAAACTAGGTTTCGCCATATTTTTCTAGCACTAGTGCCAGCCTTGTTGTATGCCTTTTCCGCATCGGCTTATTCGGCAGAGGCTGAACCTGAATCCGCAGAGGAAACCGCTTTAATCGAACCGGAGGTTGAACGCCGCGAGTTTGATGAAGCCGATATCGATGGTAATGATTTTGAAGTGGTGCTGTCGATGGGTTATATCAGTATTGAGGATTTTGGTGTCAATAACATGCTGGCTGGCAAGCTCAATTATTACGTTAATGAAGATGTCTTCGTGCAACTCGCCGTGGGTCAATCAAAAGGTGGTGAAACCAGTTTTGAGACCTTAAGTGGTGGCGCCCCGTTATTAACCGATTCGGAAAGGGAATTATCCTACTACAGTATCAGTATCGGCTATAACCTGTTACCGGGGGAAGCGTTTGTTACCCAAAACACTACCTATAACACGGCCTTTTATGTTTCGGCCGGCGTAGGCAACACAGACTTTGCCGGTGATGATCGATACACCTTCAACTATGGAGCGGGTTACCGGTTTCTACTCAACGATTTTTTCACCATCAATGCGGATTTTCGCAACAACATGTTTGACATGGACACCTTTGGTGAAAACAAGGGCACCAATAATTTTGAATACTCCCTTGGTTTTGGACTGGTTTTCTAAGACTTTATTTTTAGGATAGTAAAAAATGCATAAACATCAAAAACACTTTTTATCGGTTCTGTTTTCGCTTGTCCTGATGAGCATTACCTTTAGTTCGGTACAGGCTGCAAGTATCGATAAACCCGCACCGGACTTTACCCTGAAAAGCCTGAGCGGAAAAAACATCAAACTCAGTGAACAGGCCGGCAACGTGGTCATGCTCAATTTCTGGGCTTCGTGGTGCGGACCCTGCCGTAAGGAAATGCCGTTAATGGATGATCTTTACAAGAAATACAAAAAACTTGGTTTTGTCATTCTTGGAGTTAATGTGGAACAGGAACTGAAGCTGGCAAAATCCTTCCTGGCAGACACACCGGTCGATTTTCCGATTTTATTCGATGCCTCCAACCAGGTCAGCAAGGCCTATGATGTCATCGCCATGCCAACGACGGTAATGATTGACCGCAACGGTAAGGTCCGGTACATCCATAAAGGTTACAAAGCGGGCGATGAAAAAAAATACAAAAAGATGGTTAAAAAACTGATACGCGAATAACGCAACAACATCATGAAGAAAAGACTTATCCCGGTATTTTTGCTTTTTTTACTGCAAGGCTGCAGTAGTATTGAACCCTGGGTAAAACCCTACGAACGCGCGCATCTCGCGGACCCCATTATGGAATTCGGGCGCGATCCAGTTGCAGAAAGTTACCTACATCACGTGTATGACTCTCGTGAAGGTTCAAGGGGTGCGGGGATAGCGACAGGCGGTGGTTGTGGCTGTAACTAGATGTCTTTTTAGAGGATTTGAGTTGGCACTATCCTGCGTTAAAAATCCGTTTGAAATGCTCATGTACGGCTGTGTACATTCCGCTTCCAAACGGATTTTTGCCTTGTCTAGCACACAATTCATACCCTCTAAAAAGACATCAGAGCCATTGAAAAAGTTTTTTTTATTACAGTTAATATTTATATCCAGCCTGCAGGCAGCCGTGTTACCAGAGGACCGGGCGGATATCCTGTATCACAGCTATGATGGCGGTGGTGCCGAGATTTCCGGACCTTCCTACCTGGTTCGCAAGAAATTCAGTGAAAGCGTTTCCGCCTCGGTAAATCATTACGTGGATAATGTTTCCAGCGCTTCGATTGATGTTATCACCCGGGCCAGCCCTTACACCGAAGAGCGTACCGAAAACTCGGTCAGTGTCGATTACCTGCACGAAAAAACAGTCATGAGTTTGGGAATGACTGAAAGTATTGAAAATGATTTCGATGCGACTACCTACAGTTTTAATATCTCGCAGGATATGTTCGGGGACCTGACCACGGTAGGCATGGGTTTTGCGCTTGGTGATAACATCGTGGGTCGAAATGGGGATGATGACTTTAGTGAAGATGTTGATGTCAGGAGTTATCGTATTTCACTGTCCCAGGTTATCACCAAGGACGTGGTACTGGCCCTGGCATTTGAAACCATCACCGATGAAGGCTTCTTGAACAACCCGTATCGTTCAGTGCGCTATATCGATCCGGAAAATGCACTCAATTATATCTACCAGGCTGAGGTTTATCCCAACACCCGTACCAGTAATGCCTCGGCCATTCGCGCCAAATACTACCTGCCTTTCCGCGCGGCCCTGCACGGTGGATTCCGTTATTTCACTGATTCCTGGGGCATTGAATCACAAACCTTTGAACTCGGTTATACCTGGCCTTATCGCGAAGACCTGATACTGGAATTCACCTATCGACTGTACGATCAAACCAAAGCCGATTTTTACAGCGACCTGTTCCCGTTTGAAAATGCGCAGAATTTTCTGGCACGGGACAAGGAGATGAGCACTTTTTCCAGCAATACTCTTGGTTTAGGTGTGCATTACGAATTCTTGAAAAACGGTACGGGTTTGCTAAAACGCGGCAGCCTTAATCTAAGCTGGGATTATATCGATTTTCAGTATGATGATTTCAGGGATTTGACGGTTACCGGTGTGCCTCCCGGGCAGGAACCGCTTTACCAACAGGATGCCAACGTCATCAGGGCGTATGTCTCTATCTGGTTTTAACGCCTTATCAACACTGCTGGTTTGACAGCCTGTAACTTCTCAATCAAACTTATTACCATTCTTCATAATAAGAAATATCAGGTTTATCTATGAATCCGGAAAAAGTCGTTTTTGGTTTTTTTATCGTTTTGGCGTTAACCCTTAATTTCGGTTTTTTCGTGGGTGAAATTGAAAATCCAAACCACCATCATGTGTATGAACTGTTTGCCGTGGTCGTGGTAAACCTGATCGCGACCATCCTCAAATTTGGTGACCGCAGCCAGATGGGGGCCGTGTTACTGGCCACAAGCCTGGTAGCCATTTTACAACTGGTAGCAGCTACTCTGGTGTGGATGACCGCGGTACATATCACGCAAATCGGCCTGACTCCGACAGTTACCGCCAGTATAGTGTCCCTGTCCGGCGGAGCGATGCTGGCCAATGTCATCTCAGTGATTTTACTGATTATTGAAACGGTTATGATGCGTCGCTAGGAATCCTAGACGATGGATAACATCGTATACCTGATCTTCCGGCGCATGCGCCGACCCCTGATTACACTGGTTCTGGTTTATGCACTGTCAATACTCGGGCTGGTTTTAATCCCGGGTCAGGATGATGCCGGAAATCCGTGGCATATGGACTTTTTCCATGCCTTTTATTTCGTCAGTTATATGTCGACAACCATCGGCTTTGGCGAAATTCCCTATGCGTTTAATGATGCTCAACGCCTATGGGTAACCGTGTCGATGTATGCAGGCGTTATTGCCTGGTTGTATGCCATTGGTACGATCCTGGCCCTGGTTCAGGACAAAACCTTTCAACGCGCCATTGAAGAAAGCCGACTGGCGAAACAAATACGCTCACTCAAAGAACCTTTTTTCCTGGTTTGTGGCTATGGAGAAACCGGGTCGGCTCTGGTAAAAGGACTGACCGAAGCAGGGCAGCACGCGGTGGTTATAGAGATCAATGAGCAACGCAGTAATGCGATCAGACTTGAAAGTTTACGTGATTATGTACCCACCCTGCATGGCGATGCACAAAAACCTGTGTTGTTACAGGAAGCGGGCCTGCAACACCCTTTATGTCAGGCCGTGGTAGCCGTTACCAATGATAACAAGGCCAATCTTAAAATTGCCATCACCAGTAAATTGTTACACCCTGACATCCGCGTCATCTGCCGCGCCGATTCACGCGATATAGAAAAGAATATGGCCTCGTTCGGCACGGACTTTATCATTGATCCTTTCGATACCTTTGCCAACTACCTGTCAATTGCGATAAAAGCACCCTGCCTGTATTTATTACAAAGCTGGTTGTTCTCTGGGGCGGAACATGCACTGCTGCATGACCCTATCTATCCCCCCAAACAAAAACACTGGATTATCTGTGGTTATGGCCGGTTTGGAAAAGCCCTGTACGAACGCCTTAAAAAGAGTGATATTGAGGTCATCGTTATTGAAGCAACACCCGAAATTACCGGCGAGCCCCCAGAGGGTGTTGTCCGGGGTCGGGGTACCGAGGCCAATACCCTGCTACAGGCAAAAGCGGAAAGTGCGTCCGGATTGATTGCCGGTACGGATGATGACGCAAACAATCTTTCCATAGTCGTGACTGCACGGGAATTAAATCCTAACCTGTTTTTCATCCTGCGTCAGAATCATAGTGATAACAGCGCTATCATTAATGCCGTTAACGCAGATATGGTTATGCAACCCAGTAAGATTATTGCCGGCAAAATCAATGCCAGGCTCACCACGCCGATGCTATCTGAGTTTATGTCGATGGCCAATAAACAGGAAAACGAATGGGCCTGTGAGCTGGTCAGCCGCATATCGGCCTTGGTTGGCCATCGTGCCCCGCTTATTGAAGAGATCAATATTGATTGTTCACATGCCTCAGCTGTTTATGAAATTCTTAATCAAGGTGGCCGTGTTATATTGAAAGACCTGTTGCGCCACCCTTGGAAGCGAAGGGTCAATCTTAAGATCATCGCGCTTATGATAAAACGGCAAAACCAGAATATATTACTACCGGGCGATGATACCGAACTCGAAATCCATGATCGAATATTATTCTGTGCCGAAAACCACAGCCTATCCCGCCTGTACTGGAATCTGCAAAATGAAAATATTCTCAGTTATGCACGTCTCGGGCGTGTCGAAAAACATGGCTGGTTATGGAGCAAGTTCAGTAAAAAGACATAGACCTGGCGACACTTGTTCAATCATATTACCTGCCGAAACAAGAGAAAAGCGGGGTTGCGCTCAATTAATACAGAATCGGGATTTGATCCATGGATTTATACCTTCGGCGGTATTGCTGAGTTTTCCATTCATCAGTAATATCGCGCAGCAAACACCCCACAAACCAATTTGAGGTCTTTCATGTTAGATGCCTACCGACAACATGCTGAACAACGCGCAGCCCAGGGAATCCCGCCTTTACCACTCAATGCAGAACAGGTTGCCGACCTGGTTGAACTGCTCAAAAATCCTCCCGCGGGCGAACAAGCGTTCCTGCTCGAGCTGTTGACGGATCGTGTACCTCCGGGTGTGGATGAAGCCGCCTATGTCAAGGCCGGTTTTCTTGCGGCGCTAACCAAGGGCGAGACATCATCTCCTGTTATTGACAAAAAACAGGCGGTTAAACTGCTGGGTACCATGATGGGTGGCTACAATATCCAGCCCCTGATCGACCTGCTGGATGACGATGAACTGGGTGCCCTGGCTGCCGAGCAGCTAAAATACACCCTGCTGATGTTCGACGCCTTTCACGATGTCGACGAAAAGGCGAAGGCCGGCAATGAGCACGCCAGGTCTGTCATCCAGTCCTGGGCCGAGGCCGAATGGTTTACCAGTCGCGATGACCTGCCTGAAGAAATCAGGCTGACCGTTTTCAAGGTCACCGGCGAAACCAATACCGATGACCTGTCACCCGCCCAGGATGCCTGGTCACGCCCGGATATTCCGTTACATGCCCTGGCCATGCTCAAGAATACCCGTGATGGCATCAAGCCCGATGAACCCGGCAAGGTCGGGCCTATCCAGGAACTTGAAAAACTGAAACAACAGGGTTACCCGCTGGCTTACGTGGGTGACGTGGTGGGAACCGGATCCTCGCGTAAGTCGGCCACCAACTCCGTACTCTGGCATATGGGTAATGACATTCCCCATGTTCCTAATAAACGCTCGGGTGGCGTGGTGCTGGGTGGAAAAATCGCACCGATATTTTTCAACACGGTGGAAGACTCCGGTGCGTTACCGATTGAATGCCCGGTCGA
>JANTFY010000126.1 GCA_024763185.1 Gammaproteobacteria bacterium
GACAATGCGGCCTGCGCAGGGCCCGCAAAAGGAATCGATGAACGGAACAGGCTGGCCAGTACATCCGGATACCCGGAATCAATAATGCCCGGATCGAAAGCAAATTCACCCAGGTTACTGATGGCCAGCGGATTGTCAGCGCCCTGCAAGGAGACCGGCACATTACCACTGATCGAGATAACCCGAAATGCCGAATCACTGGCCGGTGGTGTCAACGACAGGTGACGACCAAGCCAACCGCTGGTAGGCCCCGTTTTATTCTCGACACCTCGTTCCACCAGTCCCTGTGCGGCAAAATGCGAGCGCGATCCGTGAGGAATTCCGGTGGCATGCACCAGCCCCAGATCGCCGTTATCCCATATTGCTTGCAATGGGGACAGAGCCGGATGCAAACCATAGCTTCCATCCAGGTCAATTTCATTCGTCACGGCTATGTCAGGACGCAATAACGGACTGTAATAATCGGAATCAAAGTGTGGAACCAGTGAGTTAAGGCCATCTGCCGCGCCGCGCTGGAAGATACACACCAGAATATCCCGCCCCGAAGGTATCGAGGGATGAGCGGCTATTTTAGATTGAGTCATCAGCACCTCCGTTAACGCAACTGAAAATAAGCTGAGCTGATAAAAACAGCAGCCATCAGGGCAGATGCAAATTCAACTTCATTTCTATTCAAAGATTCATTGCGTGTCTTGTTGTATTCACCCGTCAGCCAGTCGAGTATCCGCTCACGATCACCTCCAGACAGGGGGCGCATCAGCAGGTTTTCAGTTAAAGCATCCACAATACCGTTCAGGGTGTCTGCACCATTCAACATCGGCGCATAATCGACTTCAATCATATCCAGCTCAGCGCTGAGGATATTGGCCAGGCTTAAAAAGGACAGCCGCCAGCGGTTGAGCAAACCACCGGTACTGGCCCAGTAACCTTGTTCGTCCGGATATCCATCCGGGGTTGGCCAGTAGAATGGTAAATGCCCCATGATCGACTGAGCAAAAAAGAATAATTGACCCTCATCTGAAGGATAAGGTGTATCCGGCGCCAGGGCGCGTATCAGGCCAGCCAGAAATTCCGCAGGACGGGTAAACTTGAGGTCTGCACTGTCACGGAAAGCCGACGTTGCAAACAGTGCACGCAGGGTATCCTTGATATCACCTCCACTACGGGTGAAGGCACTCGCAACGGCATCAACAGTTTCCTGAGCGGGCTCATCACTGATAAAACGACGACACAGTTTACCGGCAATAAACCTCGCGGTGGATGGATGATCCGCCAGCTTATCCAGCACCCGCTCGGCATCGTACGGACCAGCGAGAGATATTGTTTCACCCAACACTTGCTTGTCATCGTGATCATGGATTACATCGACATAATTAAAGATGCCGTACTCGTTGGGCGCATCATCCGGGAAATGAAACGACCACCCGGTAAAACATCTCGCGACCTCCTTAACATCATCCTCGTCATAACCACCCTCTACACCCAGGGTGTGCAATTCCATCAGTTCACGCGCGTAGTTTTCGTTAGGCGCAGCAGCCTGGTTAAAGAAGTTATCAAGATAAAATAACATGGCCGGACTTTTGGCCGAAGCGTGCAACAAATCGCGAAAATTACCCAACGCATGTTGACGAATCACCTGTTGATCATCCTGGGGTTTCAAGGTGGGGCCCAGGCCATTAACCAGATGAATATTAAAGTGATCGCTCCAGAATTCGACCATGATCTCGTACAATTGCCGTTGACTGAATATCTGTCGATACTGGGTTGCACCAGCCATTTGCAATGCAACCGGGTAAATATTATCTGGAAAGCCGGTGATTAACTGGGCAGGGGTTTGCAGGGATAGCGGAAAGAGTGTTTGTATTGTGCTTTCCAGGTCACCGTCATGGATATCGGCAAAGTTTAACTGGCGCTCCAGATAGGCCTCAATGCCTGTACTTTGGATTTCCGATAACGCATCGCGGTGCACACCAAAACTGGTACGTTTGAGAACGCTGTACTCGGCTGAAGGTGCTGGAATTGAATCACCGGGCTGCTCATCATCAGCATTCTCACTATCTCGACCGGCACAGGCCGGTAACATGGATGCCAGCGCACCATAACCCAGGCCTTTACCAAACAGCTTGATAAATTCGCGCCGGCTATGTAATTGCGAAAAAATGGCTTCCAGGTCGTATGGCATCTACACAGTCTTTATTTTTGCAAGCCATGAGTATGGCATAAAACACTGAACCCCGGCTTAACTTCTTGGCTTATGTGAATAAAAGCGGCCCATCGGCCCATTAGCGCTACTACGACCCTGGCAACCTTGCGGCATGACTGTTTTCAATCCGCCTATAACATTATTGAAGTAATCGATTATCATTCGCTAATGGATGAATTTATCACGATCAGTTTTCACCAACATCTACAAGATTTATTACCGCTCAGATTACGCAAGCAGCAGTACAGCTTCCCTTTGCACAAAGCTCGCTCGGTCAAGGACCTGATTGAATCCATCGGCATTCCCCACACCGAGGTCGACGTCATACTGGTTGGCGGTGCAAGTGTTGATTTCAATCACCTGCTTACAGGTGGCGAATACATACAGGTTTACCCGGTGGGGTTTGCCCATGACACCAGCCCTCTGATCCACAATTCGCCCGACCCGTACCTGGATAGACGTTTTATTCTGGATGTGCACCTGGGCAAGCTGGCCGGTTACTGTCGCCTGCTGGGCTTCGATACGCTGTATCGTAACGATTATGATGACCCGACGCTGGCTGACATTTGTGCCGACCAACAGCGCATCCTGGTGACTTGTGACCGCAAGCTGTTAACGCGCAAGAAAATCCGTTACGGCTACCTGATGCGTTCAAGAATTCCGCGACAGCAAATCGTGGAACTGGTGAAACGCTACCAGCTGCTGGACCACCCGACCCATGAGGTTCGTTGTATGGAATGCAATGGCATCATCCGCGCGGTCAGCAAGGAGAAAATTGTGGCACAGTTACAGCCGCTCACAAAAAAACACTACCAGGAATTCTATCAATGCGACTATTGCCACAAGATTTACTGGAAAGGCAGTCATTATTCAAAAATGATGACGCTGATTGACAACATAAAATCCCGTTGCCTGCCCTGAAAGCCATTCAATCGCTAAGCACGATCTGCCAACACGGTGCAGACAATACTGCGCTCACGACGCGGCCCGTCAAACTCACATAAAAAAATATTCTGCCAGGTCGACAAACCCAGCTTGCCATCCGTCAGCGGTATGGTTTCTGAAGGGCCGACCAGACCGGATTTCAGGTGCGAATCGCCATTACCATCCTGTGCATCGTGCAACCACACACCGCGCGGAATAATCTTGGCCAGGAAATTGACCACATCGGTCTGCACACTTTCATCCCAGTTTTCCTGGACCATGATCGCGGCAGTGGCACCCTGCGCATATACCGAAACCAGCCCGTTGCGGATACCCGACGCATCCACCACCTGTTTGACCCGGGCGGTAATATCCACCAGTTGCTCATGTTTGTGAGTGCTGATTCGAATGGTTTCCTGCATGGTCGCTTCACTCAGGGTTGTGCATCGTCATAAAGGCCATCAAACGAAGCCTGGTCGCGGTTATGACGGCGGATGATTTCACGCGCCGCGGCGCCGTATCGCCGGATCCATTGCGCCAGCACTTCATCACTCATACGTGCGCCACGAGTCAGTTGGTTTTCCAGCCTTTGCAGGCCCTGTTCAGAGATTCGATGTTGGCGTGAAACACCCGGTTCGGGTTTAGCTGCCGGCATTATTCACCATCCGTATTCGTTTTCTCCGTTTTTGAATCGGTTACCTTTTCCAGGGCTTTTTGCTGACTGGCTTCGGGCCCACCCTGCGGCCAGTTACCGAAGGGATAGGGTTGCATCTCACTATTAAAATTCAGGTACTGCAGAATCTGGTAGATATAGGTGGACAGGTTTTGCCCCAGGGCCCGTAAGCGCTCGTTGGTGTCACCGGTGAACAGTTTCATGAAAAACTGAAACAAAATAACGGCGACCAAAACCACTTCTGCGAGGCCGTAGAAAAGGGTAAACAGCAACATGAACAGCCCCCGTTTCCACGTCGAAGACTGGCTGATGTTATGTTTGAGATCGTGACTCATAAGATTCCCCTTAAAGTTACAATCCTAAGCCCGGATTAAACAAATGGCAAACCGTCATGCTCTACACAAATGCCTGATCAATCCAATCTTGAACCAGCAAGCTGAAAATAAAAAATCCTGGGCAAAGCTATCTATACTCTATAAAACAATTATAAGGATGCAGCCCTCTATTGCGCTCAATGTTTGACAGATTATCCGACACGCGAACCCTGGTCATTGACGATTTCGGCCAGTTTCGCCAAACTTTCAAAACCATGTTGCACCGGCTGGGCGTACAACAGGTTGATCAGGCCAGTAACGGCAACGAAGCCGTTAAACTGTGCATGGAAAATGACTACGACATGATTTTCTGTGACTACAACCTGGGCGAAGGACAGGATGGGCAACAGGTATTGGAAGAACTCCATCAGCGTTCTGTTTTGCAAAAAGGCAGCCTGTTCCTGATGGTTACGGCTGAAACCACCAGCGCGCAGGTTATGGGGGCCATCGAATATCGTCCGGACGCCTATCTCACCAAGCCTTTCACCAACGAACAACTGGGTCAGCGCTTGAAACGCCTGCTCAACAAGAATGACGTTTTAAAAACGATTCACGATTCGATCAATAAGGGTGATGTGACAAATGCCCTGAAGCAGTGTGATGCCGTGATGCAAAAATCTCCCACTGCCCGCTTCTCTTGTCTGCGCCTTAAATCCGAATTACTGGAAAAGCAAAAGGCTTATGATGAGGCCATGGCACTCTATAAGAGTGTCGTTCAGGAACAGCCTCTACTGTGGGCAATGATTGGCATCGGCCGATTATATTTTAAACAGGGCCTGGTGGAAAAAGCGTTAACGCATTTTCAGCAGATGCGTGAGGATTTTCCTCAACAGGTGAGCGTTCTAGACTGGGTGGCAAAATGCCAGCAGGCACTCGGTGACTTGGAACAGTCTGAAAAAACGTTAAAAGAGGCCATACAGATCTCGCCGAAATCCGTCACCCGCCAGTCAACACTCGGGGAAATCGCGCAAACGCTTGAACATCACGATATCGCCCAGCAGGCTTATGCCAAAACCATCCAGGAAGGTTACCACTCCTGCCTGTTGCAACCACAGTATTACCAGCATTATTTCAAAAATACCCAGGCAGTTGCAGCAACACTGGGAGAGCGAGACCAGAAAAAAATGTTATCCACTACCGAAACCGTGGCCAAACGCATGGAACAAAAATATAAAAACAACCCTGGCGCTATTGTCCATAATCTTGCTGCACTGGCATCCCTGTTCAACACGGTTGGTAACAACAGCCAGGCCGACCACTATCTCTCCCGGGTTTCAGGCACGCTGGATTCACCCGACTGCAGAATTTCACAACAGGATTTTCAACAGCTGAAACATCAACTTGACGAACTTGATGGTACCGCTTTAAACGATAAAATCCTGCAAAAAATATCATCGCGCCTGGTAAGCGTTAAAAATGATATCGAGCAACGCCAGCAAAACGAACAACAGGCCGTAGCTATTAACCGCGAAGGCATGCAATTCGCCCGCCAAAATCAGCAACTGGAAGCCCTGGAAAAATTCAGACAGGCCATTACTCTGGCACCGTATCACAGCAATTATGCCTTGAACGCCATACAGACCATTCTGTTGAACGATGCGTTCAAAAATGACCCCGCATTGATCAGGGAAGCACGTGACTACCTGGACAATATCTCGCTGGAAAACAGTGGTAAACGCTGGCGACTTTATAAAAAACTGACGACTTTATTACCCAATGACTGATCAATCCATCTTTGAAACCGTGCTCGCATCCACGGTGCACGATATGAAAAATTCGCTCAGCCTGCTCATGAGCCATCTTGACGATATCAGCATGCGTCTTGATCAACAGGATGAAAACCAGGACGACATTTCCAGCCTGCGCTACGAATCCAGTCGTATCAACATTTCATTAATGCAATTGTTGACTTTGTACAAACTGGAGAAGCGGCAGATCAGTGTGCAAATTGAAGAAGTCATCCTGGCCGACCTGATGGAAGATAGCATCGCGGCCCATTCGATGCTGGCGCAAAACAAGGGTATTCAACTGGATTATGAATGCGACGATGAGCTGATCTGGTTCCTCGACCCAAACCTGATCGGCATCGTACTCAACAATATTATTGGCAACAGTATCCGCTACACGAATTCGCGCGTGCTGCTCTCCGCCCGCACCCAGGACCAGCAACTCGTGATTCAAATCGATGATGACGGCGTCGGCTACCCGGCTCACATGCTGAATGAGGGTGCCGGTTTCAGTAACCCGGTGGATCTGCACAGCGGCAGTACCGGCCTGGGATTATTCTTCGCCGCGATCATTGCGCAAAATCATAAACGGTTACAACGGCAGGGAAAAATCCAGTTACAAAACAAACTCAGATTAAACGGGGGCAGCTTCCAGATTTATCTACCCTGATAAAGCCAGTTTGTATCACAAGCGGGGATTATTTCGAGGCTTAACTTTTAACCACAATTT
Source organism: Gammaproteobacteria bacterium (assembly GCA_024763185.1). Classification (GTDB taxonomy): domain Bacteria; phylum Pseudomonadota; class Gammaproteobacteria; genus JACNJF01. Next base: position 6,632 of record JANTFY010000126.1, read on the forward strand.
AAAACAACCCGCCATCCATAAAACCTGGAATCCCCTACCGTGATCCAATGTTTACTGCCTGGCCAACTCCGTGCAAGTTGCACCATTCAGGTTTTAAATGCCCCCACCAGCGATTGCAGTTGTCCAACAACATGTAGCAGATTATCGCTGGCAGTAGACGTTTGTGTGGCGCTTTCGGCAGTTTGCTGGCTGACCTCGTTGATCTTTCCAACTTTTTGATTGACCTGTTTGGCCAC
>JANTFY010000127.1 GCA_024763185.1 Gammaproteobacteria bacterium
ATCCGGTCGGCATGATTCGCAATCTTGATCGCGCCGTTATCGATGAAATACAACGGGCACCCCAGTTGCTTCTGGCAATCAAAAAAAGCGTCGATGAAGATCGTCGCCCCGGGCGATTTCTGCTGACTGGCTCGGCTAATCTGATGACGCTGCCCACGGTTGCCGACTCACTCGCCGGACGCATGGAAACCTTGATGCTTTTACCCCTGTCGCAGAGCGAAATCGAGAACAGGCCGGCCAACTGGGTTGATAGTATATTTGCCGGAAAAATCCTGACAGCCAGGCCTCCGGTACTCGGTGCCGAACTGGTCGAACGTGTTTTGCGTGGCGGCTACCCGGAAGCAGTTGCACGGCCAACGGAAAAACGCCGTATTGCCTGGGCTAGGCAATACATCACTGCCATTCTTCAACGTGATGTCCGAGATATCGCCGAAATTGACAAACTGGATCAGTTGCCACGCTTTCTTAACGTCCTGGCACAAACCGCTGGCCAGATGTGTAACTACTCCAAGTTAGGTGGTCAAGTCGGTCTGGATGGAAAAACCGTTTCTCGCTATATTGGCGTCTTTGAGCAACTGTACCTGCTTAAGCATATTGATGTCTGGGCACGCAATCGCCTGAAACGCGTTGTCAAAACCCCCAAGCTTCAGTTCATCGATTCCGGTTTATTGGCGATGCTCATGGATGTCAGCGGCAAAGATGTTCATGCAGACAAGGGCCGTTACGGTCACGTTCTGGAAAGTTTTGTTTTCGGTGAACTGCTCAAGCACATGACAACAGCGTATAGTGACTATCGGCCACTGTACTACCGGGATGCGGACAAGTTCGAGGTCGATATTGTTATTGAGAACAGCGCAGGACAACTGGTCGGCGTCGAAGTAAAAGCCTCTGCCACCGTGAAAGAGCGGGATCTGCGCGGATTGAAAAAACTCGCCAACCTGGCCGGTGATCAGTTCACAGCAGGTGTGTTGCTATACGATGGTGATGAAACCATGCCTCTGGGGAACAACCTGTGGGCTGCTCCCTTGTCCACCCTCTGGGGCTCGTAAAGCGGGCCATCAATACGCCTGCTCAACCGAGCGCCAGAAATACCATAATTACGTCAATATGCCACTCATGGTAGCGCTGCTTTTCCTGCAACAGCGCGCGGAAAACACCATGAAAAACACCATTGATGATGCAGATTATATTATTGACAGGAGTTTTTTATCTTTATATTTCAATAAGTTGATAATTCAAGTCACTCCCACTCTATTGTAAATAAGCCTTTTTTATCTCTTATATTCAATGGCTTATTTTCCTTCTAAATCGGAATACCATGAAAAATACCATGCTCAGAAAATCCTGCAAATCGTGAAAAAAATCACCAACCCACACGGTAACTTATTTTTTCGTCGGACCTGGCTGAGCAGGTTCAACAATCGTCAACTCATAGCGCGTTGTTCTGCCACCACCTGGTAACGGAATGATTATACCTTTGGCAACTAGGTCAGAAAGATCACGGCTGGCTGTTCGATTGGGGCACTTTGTGATCACTTCATATTTCCTGGTCGTTATTCCGCCTTCAAAGCCTTTTCGTCCTTCAGCGAACACCCGAGATACCATCCTGTCCTGCCGTTCATTCAGCTGATCGCCATACGTTTCGTAGAAACGTGTCTTGGCCAGTACAAAATCCACTTCTTCCCTGGCAATTTCCTGGGCCTTGATTATTGTGTCTGCAAAATAATCCAGCCAAACGTTAACATCCAGGCTTCCACGACTCGCTTTCTCAAGTTGCAGGTAATAGGACTTTTTATCCGCCTCAATCGCCGTGGCGAGGCAAGCCGTGGTTGGATAGACGAGAGACTGCGAAAGTGCATGATCAGTGATCGCCCTGCCAACTCGCCCGTTACCATCATCGAAGGGGTGAATCACTTCGAACCAGAGATGGGCAATACCTGCTCGGGCAATACCGGGCATAGCCTTATCCCCACTCAAGGGACTGGTTTGGTTGTACCATTCGATAAGCTTCACCATTTCATCAGGCACCCGAGCCGCTGGCGGGGCCTCATAGTGAACCTTTTCGCACCCATAAGGCCCGCTCACTATTTGCATTGGTGAAGGATCGTTGCGGTATGCGCCTCGCAAAATAGGCGTGTAGCGCTGTTCCGGGATGGCCATGGACTGCCACTTGCCCAACAGTTCACCTGTCAGGGATGAACGCCAGTTCTTGCGAACGTCCACCAGCAGTGAAGCAGCCCCCACCGCTTTCTGGTCAGAGTTGTCCGGCAGCGTGTCCGATGTAATCAAGGAGAGTAGTGACGACCTGACCGACTCTCTGTCCAGATCCTCGCCTTCGATGGCGCTGGTTTTGATGGCCTCGGAAAGCATCAAGTCGATCGTGGCATCTTCTTGAGACGCCACGGGAAGTGCATCAAAGCTGCCTGCCAAGCGCTCTGAATTTATGCGAAATGCAAGCTCCCGATCTTCGAGTGCGCTCTTCTCATAGCGAAAATCTGGCCAGTCCGGCTGTTGCCATATCCATCTCATGGCGCGATTGTAGTACTTATTCACGCCATATTAAATATATATTTGGCGTGTTTATACTCCTAAATCACGCCACTCTCGTTCGAAAAGCGATATCTGGGTGCAGAGTTCACGTATCATCGACGAGCTGTTCCTCGGCGAACCAAGTATAAGGAGAATAACCGCTATCACCCATGTATACAAGACAGAAAACTTGAGCCTGGATGCTCCTGAAACATCCGTCTATCTGTCCTCAATCGATTCAACCCCCCCCCCTGAATTTCCGGCTGAACCCACCCTTTTCCACTGCCTTTCTGGCCTTCCAACTTGGTTCGGGCAAAAGGCCTCCAGGCAAGCAAACAATAGAAACCGGAACCCGTGTCGTCGACCTGCATCACCTGAACCACATCTTCATCAACTCGGTTTGAGCGCCCGCAAACTCTGCTGCCATTGCACATCCTGTTCATCCGTCGGCTCAATTCTGCAACTGCGGCCCACTTCATTTTCATACCATCCGCGGTCGTGCCGATGAGGCTCGGCCTCGTAACACCACCATCGACCGTCTTCATCCATCGCCATCCAGCGCGCCCAGGGTGGACAGGTGTTCAAACTGTCAGGCCTGGAAAACCGACGGCTTTAACCATCACACCGCACAGGTAGTTGTGCCCTCTGGGGGCCAGGACTTGAACGCTCGAAAGAACCGAATGGGTCGATACTCGTTTATTTGCATGGCTTTGCCAGGTTTGCCTCGCCATGATTCCTCGATTTAAAGTGATCATTATACTCGGACGCAAGCGGAAATTTGTGTCGGTGAGGGCCAGTCAGATTCCGCAGCTCTCACCTTCTCCCATTGAGTGGAGTGAACCGATCAATCCCGCATCACCGCCGAGACGTGCGTTTGACGTCAGGCTCGCCCAGTGTCCATCGGGTTCTCGCAGCAGGCTGCCGAGGGTCTCCAGGCGAATCAGGCCGACCCGGGCCGGGTCATTGGCATCCGACAGAACCCCGCGTGTATCCAGGTCGACGATGAGCTGGCCACAGTTGTGACTGTCCATCGGCACACAGGTTGCCTTCCCTTGAATCTCTCCGCTGTAATCCAGCGTAACATCCTGGGTATTGATGCGTCCGCGCGTGCGTCCCTCGACCACGCCCAGCGACAGATTGATCACCAGTTCGAGGTCCTGGTCGAACACAAATCGCTGGCAACCTGAAGCCGGCGGATCGAACTCGGGTGGCACGTCACTCGCATCAAGACTGAATTCACCACTCAGCCCGGTGGTACGGATACGCAGGTTACCGTTCCCCACATTCTGCATATCGACTACTCCAAGGTCGGGATTAATATATCGACCGCCAACGGGCACGAAAATGATTCCAGCCACAGCGATGGATGTGATCAGCAGCAGCACGCCGCCAACAATGAATTTTATTTTGTTGCTCATGATGATCCTCCTAAGGAACGATGCGAATGACCCCATAATTGGCGGGCGTATCCCCACAAACCATGGGATCAACATAGTGGTAGATTTCGGCCCCAATCGGGCCTATGGTGCGCGTGAACGTATGCGAGTGGGTGTTCGGATGTGGATCGTTTAAACCCTGGGATGTAAAGTGGGCCTTCCTCCTGCGTTGATTAAACACCTGGCTCCACTCATACAGGGTTCTGGGTGTCGCGGATGCTGGATCCAACGGGCCGCCATCCTCGATGGCCTGCCATAGAATGGCCTCATAGGCCTCGACGAAAACGGCGTCCGAGTTGACCCGGGCATTCTCAAGCGCGGAATCAAGACCAGCGGCAAGGGGTATTTTTGACGGATTATTCGTCTGAAAACCGGTCACCTGACCTTCTGCGCTTGCTGCCAGGACGTAAGGATTCGGGCACCCGCCCGGTGCGTCCTTAAAGTCGGACAAGGTTCCGGTCATCGGATGGCTTCCAGTACTATGGCACGTGGATGGAGCATCTTTCTGCAGGCCATTGTGCTGGACAACAAAGTCCAGGCCATGGTTTGCCGCGCCAAAGGTGAGGATTTCGGTAGTCTGTTCGGTTCCTCCCGGAATCGAGGTCTCACAGCCGGCCGTTGGACAGCCAAGATATTCAGTCGCACTGGCCACCCGCGGAAAACCGGCCTGAATGAGCTGATAGGACATACTTTTACCGGGAAACGCCGTTGCGATATCGGCAAACTGCTGCTCATAGAAATCATAAAGCCCCTGTGGGGTATAACCCGCACCCGCCCAAACCTCGGTATTGCAGACCGGACAGGTCGGCTCGCAATTCTTTGGCAGCCGGTTCTCGTGGCTATGCAGATTGGCGCCGGAAGGTTTGATGTAAGCGAGCGCACGATACCACGCTGAGTTCTCCATCAGATGGCTTGCAACCGCCTGCATGAACATGCTGTAACGATCGGCATAGATGGGCTCGGTCGGATCCGCTAGCGTCATGATCTCCACGCCACAGGCCGTACTGTTTCCGCCCACGTCTTGAAAGTCGAAGCGTGTCATTCCGAGGTCATCAAACAACCATTCCGGTCGACCCTTTTTCCCGGCCTTGAAGGAAAGACTATAATGCTTGCCGGCTTTCACCACTCTATCGATCTGTTGATCGAGGTGGCTCCAGTCATACACGCCCGGTGCAGTCTCCACCTCATTCCAGTTGAAGCGCAGGAAAACACCTGCGATACCGTCCGCATCCAGTATTTCCTGCAGCGGTGCGTTCATGTCTCCGGATGCAGGGCACAGAAAACGTCCATTAACCTCGATGGCATTGGACTCGTCGCAAGGAGCCGACACATCGCCAGACGCGTACGAGCGCAGCCCTTCCTCCTTGGGACCTAGCGCAAAAACACCAGAGGATGCCACGGGTAAAGGCCCGGTAAATTCATTCGGGTCATTCGGATCAAAAGGTAGATAGGATTCGCACCAGTCAGGAAACCCTGATCCGTCAGGATGAACACGTACAACCGACCGCCGCCGGTCGGGAAACGCCCAATGAACCGTGTCGCCATCCTGGATGTTAAGCCAGACCGGATCATAAGTTCCATCCGCGTTTACAGTAACGGTGTAATCAGCGGCGGAGATACTGGCAGGAAGGAAAATTGCCAACATCGCTGAAACATTTCTGAATTTTTTCACGATGGCCTCCTTGTGAAATAAGCGTCTGACAAGTCAAAGAACGATCGCATCACTACAAGCAACACGGGGATATTACCAGACTGCACCCGATAATCCCAACGTCTAGCAATCCTTCGGTGTTCTTATGAACGGAAGATCGCGAACAAGCAAACAGCCGGTTCAGGCGGGGGCCAGGGCCCAGCCGTGGTTCATTGTGCAAATATACGCCTTACCGTTTATCTCCAGACGGCTGCCCTGCTGGTACAATTTGTTCTTGTGCTTGCACACTGCTTTCTTTACAGGTTCGATTTGCGCACCGCCTGGCTTCTTGATGTCTTCTGGCAATTTCGCGGCACCAGTATGACCTGCAAGAAAAATATAACTTGTCGCTATTAACCCAACAGCAATCCCACGCGTACTTATAGTCATTGTCATTCTCCCTTGTTGATTCAGATTCACCGACTTCCAACTGCGATATTGCTCCAGAAAGCGAACAGGTCCGAAAAGCCTGTGTTACCAACAGTATGGACTTCCTCGTCGGCCTAAGTCAAGGCAGACACAATAATTCTGAAATTACTGATCCACAAGCATGATAGTAGTGGGCGGCACCGTCGAAAGATATAAGTCTAAAGAAGGGGCAGGCAGCCTAAAGGCTTAATACTTAAGAATACTCTGAATAATTCATCCATGAATTCTCAGAGAGAGAAGCGAAAATCGTGGTTATCGCTTTCCTCTAAAATTCAAGGGCTTGCAGTCATCAGTTCATGAATATTATCAAGTATCAGGATAACGGAAATCGATCTGAAATCTTGTGCTTGCACACTGTTTTCTTTACAGGTTCGATTTGCGCACCGTCTGGCTTCTTGATGTCTTCTGGCAATTTCGCGGCACCAGTATGACTTGCATAAAAAATGTAACTTGTCGCTATTAATCCAACAGCAATCTGACGCGTAATTAAAGTCATTATCACTCTCCTTTGTTGATTCAATTTCACCGACTTCCAACTGCGATATTGCTCCATAAAGCGAACAGGTCGGAAAAGCCTGTGTTATCAACAGCATGGTCTTCCTCGTTGGCATTCACCTCCATGGCCTGCTGCACCACGACCCGTGGGTAAACCGAGGCGCCATCGATGGTGCCTTGGAACAGCTCACGCACAGCGATGATCCGGTGACGGTTATCAAGAAACAGGCAACCGAAGACTTCGTTACGGTAGTCTGCCAGGCGCAGACGCAGGA
>JANTFY010000128.1 GCA_024763185.1 Gammaproteobacteria bacterium
AAACGCACCAGGTCCCCCATAAAGGCCTGTTCATAGGAAAATATGAAACGGGTCAGCACAATCTGAAATTCAGCCAGCACCACCAACAGGGCCAGCCAGGAAAAATTAATGTTACGCAATAGATACGCCAGAACAAAAGCCAGCATCAGCAACGGATAATGCACATAGGTGCCGCGAAAAGCCTGCCGTCCCAGTTTGACTATCAACTCATCACTGACCCAGTAGCCGAGGAAACCTTCAACCCTGAGAAAAGAGATCAGCATGTCGACAATACCGATCAATAACACGGCCCAGAAAGCGGCACGAACCAGGTAGGCCGATAACCGGTGGAACCGCTCAGATTCGTCACGCAGGCTATTGTGATTCAGTTTTAATACATAAAACACTGCCAGTGCAAATACCAACAGGTAAGCAGACAGTAAAACCCAGGCTGAGCTTTTCTGAGCGGAAGATAATGAAGCGTTTTGAAAAAACAGCTGGTAAGGGCCATTCAACCCTTGCCAGAACACCAGGTAATTATTGAGCAGGTACAGAAATACGGCACTGACCATCAGGTAAGCAAAGGTTTTTCCGATATGCGTGCTTAAATGCGGCAGCCTGGGAGTAATCATAAAATGTCTTCAAAAAAAACGGAGCTCCAGGGCTCCGTTTTTTATCAGGATGAAACTTATTTAAACTCCAAGCACACGATTTCGCTGACGGATGTATTCCACATCGGAAATATTGGCCCAGTTACCCACCTCGGTACGTGCTTTCAGAAAACTGTCATGGATACGCTTGGCCAGATCACTGTGCGAACGAACCTCGGCAAACACTTCCTCGGCCGCTTCACCAAAACTGTCATAGGTATCGTCACTGAACTTGCGCAACTTAACGCCCTGCTCATTGATCAGCTTGGCCAGATGCGCACCGTTTTTGGCATTGTACTCCGCCAACATGGTTGAGTTTTCGGTTTCAGCCGCAGCCCGGATGATCAGTTGATCCGTTTTGGACAGGCCATCCCACCACTTTTTATTCATGCCGATATTCAATGAGGAGCCCGGTTCATGCATACCCGGGTAATAGTAGTATTTGGCCGCTTCATAGAACTTCATGATGCTGTCGTTCCAGGGGCCTACCCATTCGGTAGCATCGATGGAGCCGGACACCAGGTTTTCATAAATCTGGCCACCCGGCAAAGAAACCGGTGATGCACCCAGCTTGGCCAACACATCACCACCCAGGCCGGGCATACGCATTTTCAGGCCCTTGAAATCATCAGCCGAATTCATTTCCTTGCGGAACCAGCCACCCATCTGTACGCCGGTGTTACCGCAAGGCAATCCCTTGATACCAAATTCACCGGCAAGCTCATCATGCAGGGCCTCGCCACCGCCGTAACGGTACCAGGCATTGAATTCGGTAGCCGTCAGGCCAAAAGGTACCGTGGTAAAATAGGCCCAACCCGGGTGCTTGCCTTTCCAGTAGTAATCACCCGCATGATAGATTTGAGCGTTGCCAGAAGAAACCTCATCCAGGGAATCGAAGGCCTTGACGCGTTCACCGGCGGCAAAATAATTCACCTGCATACGACCGTCGGACATATCGTTCAGGTTCTTGGCAAAACGCTGGGCACCCGTACCCAGACCCGGAAAGTCTCTTGGCCAGGTGGTAACCATATTGATTTCAATGCGTTTTTTTGCAATGGCAGGTGCAGAGACAACAGCTCCGGCTGTACCGAGAGCGGCAGCCACACCTGTCTTAAGGACATCACGACGTTTCATATGTTTTCTCCTTGCTGGGTATTAGTTGGTTTTTTTATCAGTGATTTGAAGTCAGCGATTCTCTCCCCTCCAAGGGGTTATTTCAAGTCAAAAATGGCCATGGCTGCCGTGTAAGCAAATGTAGCGCTCAGATTACCCGCGCTTACCGCAGGGAAGCGACAAAACCTCGCCCTTGAATGCGTTCCCGAATTAGTTCATAAATCGATAACATGGACGGTATCATGAACAGAATCAATACGGTGGCATAAGCCAGGCCAAACGCGATAGACACCACCATCGGGATCAGGAACTGTGCCTGGCGCGATGTTTCGAACAGCAATGGCGTCAAGCCCGCAATCGTGGTCAGCGAGGTCAATAACACGGCTCGTAGTCGCTGGCAAGCCGCTTCCACCAGGGCTTCCTGAATCGCCATGCCCTTGGCACGAATATGCTTATAAAACGTCACCAGGATAATCGAGTCATTGACCACGATGCCGGAAAGACCAAAAAAGCCGAACAGTGACAACATGGTCATGTTCATACCCATCAGCCAGTGACCCAGAACCGCCCCGGTCAGGCCCAGCGGAATAGTCAGCATCACCAGCAGAGGCCAACCGTAGGATGAAAACACCCACGCCAGCACCAGATAAATCAGGATAAAGGCGATCGCCACACCCATTTTCAGGTCAGACAGCGTTTCGCGTTGACTGGCGGCCCGGCCTTCCAGTGAATATTCGATGCCAAACGCGCTGGCCAACTCGGGCAGGGCCGACTTTTTCAGATCGTTGAGAATCTCTTCGGTATTGTTGACCTCGGCATTGACATCCGCGGTCACCGTGACTGCCAGGCGACCATCGGCATGACGCAAAGCCTCAAAGCCCTGTTGCGAAGACCATGACGCCACGCTATCGAGTGATACAAAACGGCCATCAGACACCTTGATGGGCAACTGATCCAGGCTGGACAGGTAACGGCGTTCATTATCCGGCAACTGGATACGCACATCCACTTCATCGGCACCATCCTGAAAACGCTGCAACAGCACGCCATCATAAGCGGCTCTCAATTGCATACCCAGGTCGTTCAACGTCAGGCCCAGGGCCTCACCGGCCGGTGTCAAAGAATAAATCAACTGTTCATGACCATAAGGCAGGTCATCGTCGATGGCACTGACGCCGGCAATATCCTTCAATGCTTCCTGCAATTGCAGGGCGGCCAGTTTCATTTTACGCGGTTCTTCCCCGGTCAGGCGAATGCTCAAATCATTACTCGAAGGCCCAATCCGACGCGCCGCTATCTTGAAACTTTCTATGCCCGCGGGTAATTCGACCCGCTGGCGCCATTGTTTGACAAACTCGCTGTTCTTGGTGGCACGACTATCCGGTGCCGTCATTTCAACATACACCGAGCCATTGCGCTCACCCTTGATGGTACGACCATGTCCACTGGTCGAACCATGACGCACATAATAGGTATCGACCACTTTTTCATCCAGGGACTCAATGGTTTCATGCAAGGCCTGTTCGACATGATGCAGAAAACGGTCGACTTCATGCGCACCGGTACCGGCCACAAAACGGACATTGGCGTAAACCGTGGTTGACTCCGGCGACGGAAAGAAATGCCAGCCGACACGACTACCGGCAATTAAACCTATGGCAATAATGAAGACACCGATACCACCGGCAATCGTGGTCCAGCTGTTGCGAATCGCCAGGGTGACAAAAGGCCTGAACATGCGGTCGCGAAAATGGATAAAACCATTATCCAGCTTTTGTCGCAGGGCGGACGGTTTTTTATGATGCGCTTCGACAAAAGCATGACGTAAATGCCCGGGCAGAATCAGGAAGCTTTCTATCAGCGAGGCAATGATGACACTGATGATCACCATCGGTATGGCCGACATAATATTGCCCATGCGGCCACCCACTATGAGTAACGGCAGAAAAGCGGCGATGGTAGTCAGGGACGACGCCATGACCGGTGACAGCATGCGCCGCGCACCCCCTTCGGATGCCTTCAAAGCCGCCTCACCCATGTCGTAATGCGCCTGAGCATCCTCGCCCACCACGATGGCATCATCCACGATAATACCCAGCGCCATAATCAGTGCAAACAGGCTGATCATGTTGATACTGCCACCGGATAAATACAGTACAAACAGGGTCGCCATAAACGAAATGGGAATGCCAACCGCCACCCAGAACGCCACCCGCGTGGATAAAAAGGCGTACAAAATCAGCAACACCAGCAGCAGACCACCGGCCCCATTTTTCACCAGTAGCATGATGCGCTGCTTGATCAGCTGCCAACGTTCATTAAATACCTTGACCTCGATCGAGGGCGGCAAGGTGGGCCTGACGTCATCCACCCACTGTTGCAAGATTTCAGCCGCCTTTAACGAGTCGCCGTTTTCATTGCGTCGCAATACCAGAACCGCGGCCTTTTTGTCTTGCAGGGTGATAAATTCAGAGCCAATCTTGGCACGGCGCTCTATGTCAGCAATATCAGACAGGTTGATACGATTACTGTCGTCCCCCATCACCGACAAATCTTCAAAACTTTTAGGCGTGCGGCGCTGGTTCAGGCTGCGCAGCTCGCGCGTGCCATCATTTTCCCCCACCAGGCCGGCCGGCAAATCCTGGCTGGATTGATCCACCCGCGAACCAATTTCCTGCAGGTTAAGTCCCAGGCTGATCATTTGCTCGGATGGCACTGAAATCAGAATGGATTCCTTGGGCAGGCCGATCAGCTCGACCTTGTCGATACCCCGTTGCAGCAATTGCTGTTCAAACTGCCGGGCCAGTTTACGCAGGTCGTCAATATCCTCCGGCCCGCTGATCAACAGGCGTGCAACCGACTCGTAGCGCACGCTCTGTGACACCTTGGGCAGCTCGGCATCGCGCGGCATACCGGTAAAATCATCCACCTGCTTCTTGACCTGCTCCAGGGCCAGCACCATGTCCGTGTTTTCTTCAAACTCAATGGTGATACCGGAAATACTCGGCGCGGATGAAGAACTGATTTCCTTGATATGATCGACATTGCGCAGGCGTTGTTCCAGCGGGATGGTAATGGCCGTTTGCACATCCTCGGCACTGGCACCGCTCCACACGGTACTGACACTGACCACATCCAGCTCAAAGTTTGGAAAAAACTGCACATTGAGTTTTTCCAGCGCCACCATGCCGGCCAGTATCATGATGATCATCAACAGGTTGGGCGCCACCTTGTGGTTGGCAAAGATACCCAGCAGGTCGTTTTTATGCTGCCTTGGGTTTGAATCAGGCATCGGGCACAGCCTTTACCTTCAGTCCATCCACCGCATTGGGCAGATGGGTCGTGATAATCTTATCGCCGTCTTTAATCTGGTCGCTACGAATCAACAACGAGTCGGTTCCAGTCTCAAGCGTGTATTGACCCAGGCTTTCAACTTGAAGTGCTTTCATGCGCCCGTCTTGCAACAAAAAGATGCGGTTATTGCCGTAGATGGCACGAAAAGGAATGGCCACGACATAATCCTGAAGCGGGCGTTGCAGGTTGAGCCGAATCAAATTGCCGATACGCAGGCGCCGTGCACCTTCAACTATCTTGAAATAGGCATCGATACCACTGGCATCCGCCGCGCCGGCCAAGCGCAGCAGTTGCAACTGCAAATCCAGTCCGGCCAGTTCCGCATGGCCCATCAGGGGTTCTTCATCCAGCAAGGATTGCTGAATTTCAGTCTGGTAAGCCGCCGGTATGCGCGCCCTGATTTCCAGCGAATCAATCGGGTACAGACTCACCAGTACATCGGCAATACGTACCCGGTCACCCGCAGACACCGGCACTTCAGCCACGATGCCATCAAACTGTGCCACCAATTCACTGCGTTCAATGGCCAGCCCGGTTTCAGCCAGACGTGCCTCGGCACGCGACAGGCGGGCCTGTAACTGCTGACGCGTGGTGGGGTAGCGATCCACTTCCAGCTGCTTGTTGATCATCGACAACTCCTGTTTGCCGAGCAATTCACGCGCATTGCTCAACGCCGATTCGGAACTGAGATTTTTTGCTTTCAGGCTGTTGATACGCTGGACTTCTTTTTTGGCCAGTTGCAGTAACTTTTTTTCTTCTTCAAGCGCTTTAAGATTGGCCTTGAATTTAAGTTCATGCTCTGCCAGCTGTGCACGGATATCTTCCACTTCGGCACGTGCCTGCAGATCTGATACGGCAAAATCGCGGCTATCCAGTCGAATCAATAACTGACCCTGCCTGACCTGGTCGCCCGGATTCACCAACACTTCAGCCACCAGGCCAGCACCCGGGGCCGCGGCTTTTAACAATGAACGGGTTTCCACTTCACCATACAGGGTTAAGCTGGGCGACAGGGACCGCAGTTGCGCAGACAGGGTATTGACCTGCCATACTTTTTCATTGGCCTGAGGTTTTTTTCGTTCCGGCTTGCTGGCTTTCATGTAAGCGAACACACTGACCGCGAACAGAATAATGAAAACCGGCAACAGGCGGACAGCGAGCTGTTTTTTATTCATAAACCTGGTATGTCAAACATTCAAAACAATAAAAACGAATATTACAGGATTGACCCGGTTGGACCGAATTAAATCCAAAGAATTGCAATCAATTGTTAAATATCAGGTTACTGTGAACATTTTAAAATGAATTCATGACCCGATATTGTTAACCTTGCTGTTTTTTCCACGGAGACCACCCATGAAAATCCAACTGTTAAGCGCGATTATGGTTGCTGCACTATCTGTTTCACTGACCGGCTGTAAAACACTGGACGCCTTTACCGGCGAAGAGAAAACCAGCAGCACCACCAAGGGTAGTGCTATCGGTGCCGGCATCGGCGCCCTGATCGGCTATGTATCCGCCCGCGATAAAAGCAGTCGCGATCGCCGCAAGGCCATGCTGGTCGGTGCCGGCGTGGGTGGTTTGAGTGGTGCCGCGATTGGTAATTACATGGACAAACAGGAAGACGAGCTGCGCCAAAAACTGCAAGGTACCGGCGTCAGTGTGACCCGCTCCGAAAACGAACTGATCCTGAATATGCCCGGCAACATCACCTTTGCCACCGATTCTTC
>JANTFY010000129.1 GCA_024763185.1 Gammaproteobacteria bacterium
GCATAACGTGACAGGTAAGCCTGGCTGTCGTGGTCAAGTAACGCAATGCATGGTTCGGATGACTGGGTAAGGTAATCCATGCGCACACAGATCACGGACAGGGTATCGGGTACCAGTTGTTCAGGGTGAAGTCTTTTATCAACATTGCGCGCCATGTACGCCATTTCGCCATGGTAATGTTGTGCCAGCCAATGCTGGTAGTGTTGATGCTGCGAGTCGAGATCCGTATTACTGATGGCGACAGCCTGAAATCCAAGTTCATGGCCGATGTCCCTGATCTGCTGTTTGATATCCGCAGTCAACTCAGTGCGGCAGGGCTTCAATCAGTTTCCCGCGTAGGGGACGAATCAAAATTGAAATACATGGCTTCCTTGTTTAATTTATAACTCCAGGGCAGACCGGCATTTTTCCAGCCATTAATGAGTCGTTGTCCCTTGTTGATCCCCGTTTTGGCCTTGATACCTTCGAACCCCTGGTATTGTGAATAGACTTTTTTAAAGCCGGCTTCATGTAAGGCCTTTGCCGCTTTGGGTACACGGCTGCCGGACTGGCAGATGAGGATAATCGGCGTACTCTTGTCCTTATTCTTTACAGCGAGTAATTTCTCGAAGTCTTCGATGAAATGCGCATTATGGCTAGTTCGATAGGAGGCCACCTTGTCGGACCAGGAATAATCCGGATTTAAAAACCGCGAGGGAATATTGGCGTCAATCAGGGGGGAGGCGCCGACGTATTTCAACTCGGCGCGAGAGCGGACATCAACCAGCAACACCTTGTCGCCCAGTTCTGTTTTCATGTTAAAGGCTTCATGGGGTGTCAGGTAGAGCCCGTAAACTGTGTGAAGCTTATCTCGCACTTCGCTTTCATCGATGGCCAGGGATACAGCCGAATACAGTAACAATGACAAAATGAGTAACGTGATGGAGTTTTTTATCGGCGATATTTTCATGGTTTGACCAATTAGGATGAAAGTTTTACAAGCATCAGTACAATAACGCTTTTTTAACCGAAAACAAGTGCCTGTCTCCCAGCGATACGGTATCCATGGACCATAAATGAGCATTTACTTAGCCATTGCCCTGGGTGGCTCATTGGGGGCTGTTTGTCGATACTGGGTATCTACATCAACCTATAACTGGCTCGGTAACGCTTTTCCGTTTGGTACGCTGATGGTTAATATCAGCGGCTCGTTTCTGATGGGCTTTCTGGTCATTTTACTGAGTGAAAAAATCAACCTGCCGCAAGAGGTGAAGTTTGCGCTGTTGGTGGGCTTTCTCGGTTCCTATACCACCTTTTCCACCTTTGCACTGGATGCTTTGTACGGGTTGCAAAACGGTGCAGTCATGAAGGTTGCCGCCTATATGTTAATCAGCGTTGTTGGCAGTGTACTGGGTGTCTGGATGGGCTACCTGGGTGCGCGCTTGCTTTTAAAATAAATTCTTGAGATCAAATAAATGTTAGACCCAAAGTTACTACGCACTGAACTGGACCCGGTGGCTGAACGTTTGAGCCGTAAAGGTTATCAGCTGGATAAAAAACTGTATGAAAAACTGGAGGCGCAGAGAAAAAGCCTGCAGGTTGAAACCCAGTCTTTACAAAGTGAGCGTAACAGTAAATCAAAATCCATCGGTCAGGCCAAGGCGCAAGGACAGGACATCAAGCCCTTGCTGGTCGAGGTGGCTGACCTGGGCGACAAGTTAAAACAGGCTGAACAAGAACTGGATAGCCTGCAAAAGGAGATGGATGACCTGCTACTAGGCATTCCCAATATTCCCGATGAATCGGTACCGGAGGGCGATAGCGAAGAACAAAATGCGCAGGTTCTTGTATGGGGTGAACCCCGGGTTTTTGAATTCGAGGCCAAAGATCATGTCGAACTGGGAGAACAGCTCGGCGGACTGGATTTTGAAACGGCGGCAAAATTATCCGGTTCCCGCTTTGTCACCATGACCGGTGATATCGCGATGTTGCACCGGGCGCTCATTCAATTCATGTTAACCGAGCATACGGAACGCAATGGTTACATTGAAGCCTACGTGCCCTACCTGGTTTCTGATACCACCCTGCAAGGCACCGGACAGTTGCCCAAATTTGAAGAAGACCTGTTCAAAATCGATTCGGAACACCACAAGCTATACCTGATTCCCACCGCGGAAGTACCGGTTACCAACTTTGTCAGCGACACAATCGTTGAACACGCTGACCTTCCATTGAAGTATGTTACCCATACCCCGTGCTTTCGTTCTGAAGCGGGTTCCTATGGACGCGATACGCGCGGCCTGATTCGTCAGCACCAGTTCGAAAAAGTGGAACTGGTGCAAATGGTGAAACCGCAGGAATCCTGGGAGGCGCTTGAGCAATTAACCAGTCATGCGGAAGGCATCCTGCAGGCGCTCGATTTGCCTTATCAAAAAGTCATTCTGTGTGGTGGTGATCTGGGATTTTCCGCGGCTAAAACCTACGACCTGGAAGTCTGGCTGCCAGGCCAGAACTGTTACCGCGAGATATCATCCTGCAGTAACATGCTGGACTTTCAGGCGCGCCGCATGAAAGCCCGCTGGCGTAACCCGGAAACGGATAAACCCGAATTGTTACATACCCTGAATGGCTCTGGCCTGGCCGTGGGCCGTACCCTGGTGGCAATAATGGAAAATTATCAGCAGGCCGATGGAAGTATTGTTATCCCCGAAGCCTTACGGCCGTTTATGCGTGGCAAGGCTTTGATTGAGGCCCATTAAGGCCTGTTTCTTCAACTATAATGGTTTGAATAGCTGAGGACGCCCCCATGAAATTTTTTGTAAAACTACTCATCGCCGCAGTGGTGCTCGCTGTTTTATTGCCCTTCACCATACTTAAAGGCAAGGATGGACGACCGCTGATGAGTCTGGATCAACTCAAGGCACCAGATTTGAGCATGCCGAATATGCCCGAAGCTAGCAGTGTCGGTAAACGTGAAGACATTGTTTATCAGTGGCGTGATGCCAAGGGTGAATTGCATTTTTCCTCGTCGCCTCCACCTGAGGGTATTGAATACACCTCGAAGGGTTATGACCCGAATACGAATCTGATACAATCCATCGAGGTGAAACACGAAGAGCCGGAAACAGCGGTGATTGCCGAACCGCAAATCAAAAACCCTTCTGACATCGGTAATCCGTATTCACCTGACAAAATCCAGAAGTTAATGGATGACGCACACAATGTGCAGAAACTGTTAAACGATCGAATGAAACAACAAGAGGCCATGATAGGCCAGTAACTAAAGGAAAAACATGAAACAAGCACTCACCGTTCTCGCCATATCCATTTCCCTGTTTTCTACTTCAGCCCTGGCTGAATTGAAAGCGGCCTTTATCAACAGCGCCATTATCCTGCAAAAGGCGCCGCAGGCCGTTCAGGCGGTACAGACCATGCAGGATGAATTCAAGGATCGCGAACAGGCACTCAGAGATTTGGCCCAGGAAGCCCAGACTCAGGAAAACAACCTACAGAAGGATGGCGCCATTATGAGTGCTGAACAAAAGGAAAAGATTGAAAATGAAATCCTGGAAAAGAAGCGCAAGATTCGTTTTGATGCCCAGTCTCTAAAGGAAGACGTCGACCTGAGACGCAAGCAGGAGATCCAGAAATTACGCGACTCTATTTCTTCTGTCATCAAGAAATACGCAGAAGACAACGGCTACGACCTGGTCTTCACCGAGGGTGTGGCATTCGCAGCAGACAAGGTCAATATTACGGATGAAATTCTGAAAGAGCTGGGTAAGAATTGATTCCCCACTTTACTTTTTGTAAACCACTAAAACCGCTATTAGTTAGCGGTTTTTTTATGGGGTGGATAAAATACTGAATGTCGCGAAATAATGTTTTGTTGAATGTAAAAGCTTACAAATCAGCTTCTTTTGTAATGAAAAGTTTACAAAATTAATTAGGTCAGGCGTACTTATAAGATTTATTTATTGATTTTCAGGGCTAATTAAAAATTGGCTCGTAATTTGCTCGTTAATTATTTTTATAATTATCAGCATTAAAAAAGGAACCTATGAATAAAAAAATAATTAACCCATCTATAAGATACTCTCTGATATCTGTACCGTTGCTGATATCTTCATTCTCAATTCAAGCCGCTATCATTTCTTTAGATCTGGAAACAACCAGCACTGTTGATATTGACGGTACGTTGTCAAGCGGTACACCAACTGTTACTACAAGCCCTGATGGTATTGAGTCCTCTGTTTTAGCTTATGATCTGCATACAGGTGCTGCCAACATGATTTCTGCAGGAAGAGCAGAAGCTTCAGGTGATATGGATGGAGTGTTTAAGGCAGAAGCATCTGGATACGGAATATATCGATCAGAAGCGAATTTTGCGCAGCATTACACCATTACAAATGATACTTCTGTATCAGAAATCTTAGAATTTAGTTTCGACATAAAGGCAGGTACTCTGAGTACCACCTGTGAATCACGGGATTTATTTGGTGATGATACATCAATTGGTTTTATATCGTGTGGAGGTTCTGACTATTCTTTAGCAGGTTATGATGCAAGAATCACTTTAACTGATGCCAGTGGTGTAAGTAATATATTATGGGAAAGTGGTGCAGAACTTAGATCAACCTATAGTTTTGAAACTTTAACCAAAACTGGGACTGATTTGAATGGTATTTTTGAACGTGACCAAGCAGTAACTGAAGGGGAAGCAGTATTTTTGACAGAATACGATCTTTATTCATGGGGTCCCCAGTCGTTTTTACTTGATTTGGGAGAAATTGGGGCAGGTGAAACTTTTTACCTGGACTACGAAGTCATGAGTTATGTAGAAGGTAATGAAAATAACTGCACACCCAGAAATAGTGATGGAAGCATTTCTGCTATAAATATATATAATGAAGATGGATCATATTCACACACTGAAGATAACCAGGACTGGTTATGTTCCAGTGATGGTTATGGGGAATTTCCAAATAATGCTCGAGCCTATTTTCAAGACCCTACTGGTTTTAATAGCCAAGGAGGATTTGCAGCGAATTTCACATCCAGTCCTGCTGCCCCGCCAACCTCTGTTCCAGAACCTGAAATGCTTGCTTTATTTAGTACGGGTTTAATCGGCCTGTTGGTCACTTCGCGACGCAAGAAATTAAATACTAAAATTTAAATCAACGTCGTTTATTCGATTTGAATGATTCAGTAGCCGTATTCCTTGAATACGGCTTTTTTTTGTATTGTTTAGAACCTTTGCTTTTGGGCTGCCAGGCCGGTACCAGGTGATTTTTACCGTTACCGATTAAATCCTTGCGTCCCATGTTTTTAAGCGCTTCGCGGATGATCGGCCAGTTTTCCGGGTCGTGGTAGCGCAACAGGGCTTTATGCAGTTTCCGCTGTGCCGATTTGCGGATAATCCTCACTTTTTCGGAGCGGTGATTCACCTTTTTCAAAGGGTTCTTTTCGCTGTGATACATCGCCGTGGCAATGGCCAGTGGTGTGGGCAAAAAGGCCTGTACCTGGTCCGGCCTGAAGTCGTTCTGTTTCAACCACAGTGCCAGGTTAACCATGTCGGTATCGCTGGTACCCGGATGAGCGCTGATGAAGTAGGGGATCAGGTACTGTTCCTTTCCCGCCTGTTTGGAATATTTGTCGAACAGTCTTTTAAATTCATAATAACTGTCAATGCCCGGTTTCATCATCTTGGATAAAGGCCCGGATTCGGTGTGTTCCGGCGCGATTTTCAGGTAACCACCTACATGATGGGTAACCAGTTCCTTGATGTATTCGGGTGACTCCACGGCCAGGTCATAGCGCAGTCCGGAGGCCACGTTGATTTTTTTAATGCCCCTGATTGAACGCGCACGACGGTACAGGTGGATCAACGGTTGGTGATCGGTATTCAGGTTTTTGCAGATACCCGGGTACACGCATGACAAACGCCGGCAGGACTGTTCGATTTCCTTGCTTTTGCATTGCAAGCGATACATGTTGGCGGTGGGTCCACCGACATCCGAGATATTCCCGCGGAATTGATCATCAGTATCACGGATGGTTTCAATTTCCCGTATCACTGAATCTTCTGAACGGCTTTGAATGATGCGCCCTTCATGTTCGGTGATGGAGCAAAAGGTACAACCGCCAAAGCATCCGCGCATGATATTGACCGAGTGACGGATCATGTCCCAGGCGGGAATTTTGGCATCGCCATAGCTTGAATGCGGTCGGCGCGCGTAGGGCATTTCAAACACGCGATCAAGTTCCTCCGTTTCCAGCGGTATGGGTGGCGGGTTTAACCAGATAGAGCGTTTGTCATGTTGTTGCAGCAAGGCTCTTGCATTACCCGGGTTGGTTTCTTGATGAAAAACCCGGGAGGCATGGGCATATAAGGGTTTGCTCTTAACCACCTGCTCGAAAGCGGGTAGTTTGATGACCGTGCTGTCACGTTCCAATCTGGGTTTTTTGTGAATTTTGTGGGTGAAGTCGGTGGTTGGTGTAACCTGTTGGCTCGAACTTGCATTGTTGTTGCAGTCGGGTATTTCCTGATACGGACTGGCAATTTGCTCAACCTTGCCAGGGGTATCGATCTCGGTGGAATTGATCACCGTGTAATGTGCCGGGACTTGATCAATTAAAAATGCCGTGCCGCGAATATCTCGAATGCTGTCAATGTTTTCATGGGCAGCCAGGCGATGAGCGAGTTCAATAATGGCTCGTTCGGCATTGCCAAACAACAGCATGTCAGCATTGGCATCGAATAATACCGAGCGGCGAACCTTATCCGACCAATAGTCGTAATGGGCG
>JANTFY010000130.1 GCA_024763185.1 Gammaproteobacteria bacterium
AATCTATAAATATCTGATTTTAAAAGGAAGATTGCCGCGCTGCCGCTCGCAATGACAACCTCAAACGAATTAATCAGAGGCTCCCTAAGTATTAGCTAGCCGACACTTATCATCAGGTGATCACGTCAGGTGCAGTGCGACCGGTGAATGCCTCAATACCGGCAATGCGATTGGCCACGTCAATCAGGTTGGCCAAAGCCGCCTGGGGATCCTGATCGAGTAGATCTGCGGATTGCTCATATCGATCAAGATAGACACGCAGTGTGGCACCCTGGGTGCCGGTGCCGGATAAACGGTAGACGATTCTGCCACCGTTATCGGTAAAAATACGTATGCCCTGCCCTTCCGATCGACTTTGATCAACAGGATCCAGGTAAGAGAATTGATCAGCCTTTTCTATGGTCAGGCCTTCAAACTGCTGGCCAGGCAAGCTAACCAGTTTTTGTTCCAGCTCGGCAAACATGTTGTTGGCCGAGTCACTGTCTATCGCTTCATAATCGTGACGGGTAAAATAATCACGTCCGAATTTCTGCCAGTGTTCATGAACCATGTCGGCCACATTCATGTCTCTGGCCGCGAGCAAATTCAACCAGAACAAGACGGCCCATAGTCCGTCCTTTTCGCGCACATGATCGGATCCGGTGCCAAAGCTTTCCTCGCCGCACAAGGTGATTTTGCCGGCATCCAGCAAGTTGCCGAAAAACTTCCACCCGGTCGGGGTTTCGTAACAATCGATGTTCAGGGCGCTGGCCACCCGGTCTGCAGCGCGACTGGTCGGCATGGAGCGTGCAATGCCGTTGATACCCTTGGCGTAAGCCGGCACCAGCTCGGCGTTTGCGGCGAGAATGGCCAGGCTGTCACAGGGATTAATGTAAAAATTTTTGCCCAGCACCATGTTGCGGTCACCATCGCCATCCGACGCCGCTCCAAAGTCCAGTGCATCCTCACCGCTCATGCGTTCAATCAATTCATGTGCATGCACCTGGTTGGGGTCCGGGTGCCCTCCACCGAAGTCTTCCAGCGGTACAGCATTGATAACCGTGCCCTGCCCTGCGCCCAACCGGTTTTCAAGAATCTCCCTGGCATAGGGTCCGGTCACCGCATGCATCGCATCAAAACACATGCGAAATTCACCGTTGCGCAAAAGACGCGACATGGCACCAAAGTCAAACAGCGACTCCATCAACTCGGCATAATCACTGACTGGATCGATCACTTCTATTACAGCACCTTGCAGCGCTATGCTGCCGCACGCATCAAGGTCGATATCCTCTGCATCGATAGTTTGATATTCGCTGATTGTTTGTGTGTGCTGGTAGATTTGTCCGGTCACCGTTTCACTGGCCGGACCTCCGTTGGCCCCGTTAAACTTGATGCCGAAATCCTCGTCCGGTCCGCCCGGGTTATGACTGGCTGACAGTATGATGCCGCCATCTGTTTCATGTTTACGAATGACACAACTGGCTGCCGGTGTGGACAGAATACCGCCCTGCCCGACCAGGATGCGGCTAAAACCGTTGGCCACCGCCATGCGGATAATGACCTGGATTGCCTGGCGATTGTAGTAACGGCCGTCACCACCGACAACCAGGCTCTTAGCGGTGCAGGGTGCTATCGTGTTAAATACCGACTGGACGAAATTTTCCAGGTAATGTGGCTGTTGAAATTCGACAACCTTTTTACGCAGGCCCGATGTGCCCGGTTTTTGTCCCGCAAAAGGTGTCGTGGTATGGGTACTGACGGGCATGACTCTATTTCTCGCTGTTGGGTTTTAAGCGCCAGATGTCGCGGCTGTAGTCCTGAATCGTACGATCGCTGGAAAAACGGGCGCTGTTTGCGCTGTTAAGAATACTCATTTTGCTCCACTGCTCAGCATCCTGGTAGGTCGTGGCCACCCGTTGTTGGCAATCGACATAACTGCGGAAATCGGCTGCAGTCATCCAGGCGTCGTGTGGACTGCGAATGGACTGGCTGATCGGATCGAACAGACTGTCTTCAAACAGGCTGAAATGCTGGCTCTCCAGCAGGTGCATGACGCGAGCGAAGTCTTTGTCCGCGGCAATGATGGCATTCGGATCATAGTCGTTTCTTGTTTCTGCAACCTGTTGTTCATCCAGGCCGAACAGGAAGAAGTTTTCTTCGCCCACTGCTTCACGAATCTCGATATTGGCTCCATCCAGCGTGCCGATGGTCAAAGCGCCATTCATCATGAATTTCATATTACCGGTGCCAGAGGCCTCCTTACCCGCTGTTGAGACCTGCTCGGACAAATCGGTTCCCGGACAGATGACTTCCATGGTGGAAACCCGGTAGTTGGGTATAAAAGCCACACGCAACCAGGACCTGGCGCGTGCATCGCGATTTACCACGTTGGCCACATTATTGATCAACTTGATGATCAGCTTGGCCATCGCATAACCCGGTGCGGCCTTGCCCCCAATCAATACGCAACGTGGTTGCATTCCCTCGGTATCGCCGCGCGTGATGCGATCATAAAGATGAATCACATGCAGAATGTTGAGTAACTGGCGTTTGTATTCGTGTATGCGCTTGACCTGCACGTCGAACATCATGTCGACATCGAAATCGACATTGCATTCCGTTTTTACCAGCTCAAGCAAGCGTTGTTTGTTTTCCTTTTTGACTTCGCGCCAGGCGGCCCGAAAAGCCTTGTCTTGTGCCAGCGGTGCAATTTTATGGATGTCGCCAAATTCGGCGACCCAGTCCTCGCCCAGTTGTTTGCCAATGAGTGTGGTCAATCCCGGGTTGCAATGTGCCAGCCAGCGACGTGGCGTGACCCCATTGGTCTTATTATTGAATTTTTCCGGCCACAGATTATAGAAGTCCCTGAACAGCCCCTGCTTTAACAACTCGGTGTGCAAAGCGGCAACACCGTTAACCGAATGACTGCCCACTATGGCCAGATAAGCCATGCGTATCTGCGGATAGGCACCTTCTTCAATGATGGATAACTGCATTTGGCGATTGACGTCACCTGGCCAATGCTCCGCCACTTCGGCCAGAAACCGGGCATTGATTTCATAAATGATTTCCAGCAAGCGTGGCAGCAGGTTCCTGAACAGGAACACCGGCCATTTTTCCAGCGCTTCCGGCAATAAGGTGTGGTTGGTATAAGCCATCGTACTGCGCGTAATCTGCCAGGCTTCATCCCATTCCAGCAGGTATTCATCCATCAACAGGCGCATCAGTTCCGCCACGGCGATGGTGGGGTGGGTGTCGTTTAACTGAAATCCATTGCGCGCGGCAAAATCGCTAAAGTCCCTGCCTTCAACCCGAACCCAGTGATGAATGACATCCTGCAGGCTGGCCGAGGCTAGAAAATACTGCTGGCGCAGGCGCAATTCCTTGCCGTTTTCACTCGCATCATTGGGATACAGCACCATCGTGATCTGCTCTGCCAGGTTCTTGGCCGCCACGGCATCGGTATAACTGCCGGCGTTGAATTCATCCAGGTCAAATTCATCGGTGGCTTCTGACTTCCACAAACGCAAGGTATTCACCGTATCGTTCTGGTAACCGGGTACCGGTACATCGTAGGGCACGGCTAACACGTCATGCGTATCGACCCAGCGAGCATGAACGCGACCATCCTTATCCTCGGTATATTCGGTATGCCCAAAAAACGGGACGCGTTTGATATTCTCCGGACATTCGATTTCCCAGGGGTGCCCATTACGCAGCCAGTGATCCGGCGACTCCACCTGCCGCCCATCGACTATTTTCTGGTGAAACATGCCATATTCATAACGAATACCGTAACCGGTCACCGGCAATTCGAGAGTGGCACAACTATCCAGAAAACAGGCAGCCAGTCGCCCCAGGCCACCATTACCGAGGCCAGCATCGTGTTCTTCCTCGACGACCTCTTCAAGTGTACAACCGTATTGGATCAGTGCTTCACGAACCGCATCTTCAATATCCAGATTCAGGATCGAGTTGGTCAGAGTACGCCCCATCAGAAATTCCAGCGACAGATAATGAACGCGCCGGCAGCGGTTTTCGGCACAACGCTGACGAGTCAGACTCCAACGCTGCACCAGGCGATCTCTAACCGTTAAGGCCAAAGCATTGAACAGGTAATAATGAGAATCACCGAGCTCATCCCGTCCCAGGGTCAGGTTAAAATGCCGGGCCAGATCCTCACCCACGTGCTCCGCACCCATTTCAAGGGTTTTACTCAGTTGTAAGTTGTTTTTGTCCGATAGTTTAAGATCACTCATAAATAACTCTTGATAATTCCAATCTATACCGTTTCAAACCAGCATGCGGTGGCCTATACAGCACCTTGCTGGCCGTAATTTTTTAAGGGTTAATGTTCACTTGCAATATTCCAATACGCATCATATCAGGACCCTGGTTTGACCATTGTCTCAGTGTAAACTTGTATGAAACGGTTTGGGAGAGGTAAGAAAACTCGAATCTGTTTGACCTCATAAGACTTTGAAAACCGTTCAACAGGAACAGCGGATAAAGGTAAATGGCGGAGAGTGAGGGATTAATCGGTACATCCCTGTACCTCACCCTTTGGGTTCGCTTCGCTCATTCAATTTCGTTCCTGACGAAATTATCGCACCCTTTGCACGGGTTCAAATCCCTCATTTATAGAATAATAAAAAAAGGCCCGACTCAATGGAACCTGGCCAGATATCAATTTATGGCGGAGAGTGAGGGATTCGAACCCTCGATACGTTGCCGTATACACACTTTCCAGGCGTGCTCCTTCGACCGCTCGGACAACTCTCCAGTTCTTTATAAAATATTGCTTCCTTTCTGATCTTTAACTTTTCAGTTAAAGGGCTCGCCACGTGCTCGTTGATGAAAACCCTCCTGGTTTACATACCCCAGATGTCGACTGCATCGACATAAGCATTTAAGCCCCGTGAAAACTGGAGGCGAAGCCTACCTTATGCCTGCCCCGGGATCAATGTTTTAGCACTAAAAAAACTAGGGCCTGTTAACACTAATTGAAACGTCACGTTGTCGCCCCAAATCGGACCAGGCAAGGCACGAGGAGAAATGTTTGGTTTCCCCAAATGAACGACGAGTAACGCCGTGTGGCCCCCCTGTATCGATAATGGGGGGCACAACCCGAAGGGACGGAGCCTTTTTTCCACGAAACGGCGTTGCATTTCGCTTATGTACAATGAGTACACCGCGCTCAATGCGCCTTGTTTCGCGAAAAAATGGCCACCGGCGCGTCTTTTCAATTAGTGTTAACAGGCCCTAATATAGACAGACTATGGCTGGAATAGTGAATTTTTAAGTCAAGTGGCTGGCAGTTTTGATAGAATCCTGTTTTTTGAAATCACCCAAGTCATGTTGATTGTTGTCTCCCCCGCCAAAACACTGGATTACGATTCTGCCGTGCAAACTGAAGAGTTCTCCCGTCCTGCTCATCTCAAACAGTCTCAACGGTTGATCAATCGCCTGCGTGATTTTTCTGCGCTGGACCTGTCTGAACTGCAGCATGTCAGCAGCAAGATTGCGGAATTGAATTTTGAGCGTAATCATGAATGGAAAACGCCGTTTAATCTGAAAAATGCGCGCCAGGCGATGTTTGCGTTCAAAGGGGATGTTTACAACGGTCTGGATGCCTACAGCATGACTGAACAGAATCTTCATTTTGCCCAGGACCATTTAAGAATCCTGTCCGGTTTGTACGGCCTGTTGCGCCCTTTGGACCTGATGAGGCCTTATCGACTTGAAATGGGTACCAAACTGGATACTACAGAGGGCAAAAACCTCTACGAGTTCTGGGGCATGCAGATTACGGATGCGATCAATAAACAGTTAAAAGCGATCAAATCGGACACCCTGATTAACCTGGCTTCCAACGAATACTTTAAAGTGGTCAAGGTTAAAAACATCAAGGGCCGTGTGATTACGCCGGTTTTCAAGGATTACAAAAACGGCGAGTATAAGATGATCGGCTTTTATGCCAAGAAAGCTCGGGGATTGATGAGTCGCTACGTGATCGATCATAAAATCACCGATCCTGAGCAGTTAAAGGGCTTTGATTGTGAGGGGTATGAATACAAACCGGCCATGTCGGATGAAAAAACCTGGGTATTTACGCGTCGATTGAATGACTGATTGATGAATACATCTCTTATCTATCGCCAAATACTGCAGACAGGCAAGCTGTGACCGACATGGTGTTTTTGGTCATACGATAATCGTAAGATGGAACTCTAGATAGTGATTCTTAACCAAAACGTATGGTCGACCTTTCTCCAAAACAGCATAAGTTACAGATTCTCAGTGGCCTGCTGTTTGCGTTGTTGATTTTTATTGCCCTGCTAGCGATACCGCTTTACTCCGAACAACCGCAAACCCAACTGCAACAAATCCAGCAAAGGGGCTATCTCAAGGTTTTAACCCTCAATACGGCCTCGACCTATTACGAGGACGCCAATGGCCCCAATGGTTTTGAATACCATCTGGCCAAACTGTTTGCCGACCACCTGGGCATTGGCCTCAAAATTATCGTACTCGAGGAATATGCAGACATTTATCCCGAACTGCAATTCGCAACCGGGGATATCGCTGCAGCAGGGCTGTCCCAGCAGGATAATCATAACCCAAACATTGAATTCGGCCCGTCCTACCAACAAGTCAGTCAGCAGGTGATCTACCGCAAAGGGCTCGAACCCAGGCCAAAAATACTCGATGACCTGCAAAATGGCGTGCTGGAAGTCATCAAAGGCACCAGTCACACGCATTTATTGCAAGAACTTCAAAAACAAAATCCAAATCTGAGT
>JANTFY010000131.1 GCA_024763185.1 Gammaproteobacteria bacterium
TACGTAATCATGGGTGTTCTGCTCATATTATGTGGACTGGCCGGGTATATTGCGGCCAACAAAATGTCTCAAGCCAGTGATTTTCTGGTAACTGAAGCCAGAAATACTGTAGAAGGTGCCCTGCAAACCCGTAATGGCGTACGCGAACAGATTCTGGTGGTAGAAGACATCCTGTCGGGGCGAATCACCAAGAATTTCGACAACGCCCTGGATTCCGCGCGCACCCACTATCAACTTGCCTATCAAAAAATGATTGATGCAGGGCTGATACCCACACAACAGATTACGGAAATAGATTCCACTCAAAAAGCCTTTAACGATGCGCTCATCAACCTGCTGGAGAGCAATAAAAAGTATAAAAATCTTCAGTATTTAATGATTAGCAATGCTGATGAGTTAAAAAACAGGCTTACATCACTGATAGAAGTGGCCAACCGTATCATCGTGGAACGTGAAACCAACTGGGATACCGATGAAGCCGCCAATAGCCAGCAAACGGAAGAATGGTTTGCCGCGACCGCAGCCACCGAAGCCAAACTGGCCATATTTGCGCAGCTTTACTATTTCCAGCAGTTTCTGACTCAGGAGAATCTGGCCCAGGTCGAAGAACTGATGAAAAACACCCTCACCGATCTGGAAATTTACATCGATGACCTGTCGTCCATGGAGCTGAGTGAAAAAACTCTGGAAGGTGAAGATCAAACATTTGCTTCAGCCTTTACATCCATGTTGTCAGAGCATAAAAATCTCTACAGTGACACGAAAACCGCCTACACGGACCTGCAGAAAAATCGAAAAGTCTACACGGAGAAGGCTGCAAATTTATTGCAGCAGACCGAAACCATCAAGAACCTCAGTGCTGAAATCATTAATAATGAAATTGAGGATATCAAGCAGATAAAACAATCGGCTTACCTGAGCATATTTATCACTGCCATCGTCGGTATCTTGCTGGTCATTCTTGCTTACTGGATTACGATCAAAATGGTTGTTAAACCGGTACGCAGCGTTGCACACAAACTGTACGATATCTCTCAGGGTGAAGGTGACCTGACACGCAGCCTGTCGGTTAAGGGAAATGATGAAATTGCCGACTTATCGCGCGGTTTTAACGAATTTTCACAGCAAATTCGAGACTTGATCCTTCAACTTGCAAAAAACATAGAGCAGCTCAGTCGAACCTCATCAGAGCTGAACAAGCAGTCCGGAAAAACACGCGAACAGATGCTGGCCCAACAAAAAGCGACTGACAGCGTCAGTTCCAGCATGGAGGATATGGCATCCAAGGTCGAGTCGGTTTCAACAGCGGTCGATGAAGCAAACGACAGTATGCAGCTTATCAACCAAACACTGGAGGAGAGCCAGAGCGTTATTTCTTCTACCCTCGAATCGATCAACGAATTTGCACAGGATATTAACTCGGCCAGCGCCGTGATCGATAACCTGAATCAGGACAGCCAGGAAATCGGATCTGTGCTGGACGTCATCCAGGGCATTGCGGAACAAACCAATCTGCTGGCGTTGAATGCTGCCATTGAAGCCGCGCGTGCCGGAGAACAGGGCAGGGGCTTTGCCGTTGTGGCCGATGAAGTCAGAACCCTGGCCAGTCGCACCCAACAGTCAACCACGGAAATTCAGGCCATTATCGAAAGGTTGCAGCAGGGTGCGGGACAGGCCGCCAAAGTGATGGGCAGTAGCCAGGTCCAGGCCGAACAAACCCAGTCAAAGACCGCTAGCGCTTCCGAATCCCTCTCGCGCATTACGCAAAATATTCTGAGCATGGATAAAACCATCGGCAATATTTCCACCGCGGCCAGCTCACAAAATCAACAGGCTGATGCGATGAATAAAAAGCTGGTGGATATTCAGAATATTACGCAGGATACCACTGGCAGCAGCCGCAACATGTCAGACAGTACCGATAAACTCAATGAGATAGCGCGCCAACTGCAAACGATTGTGGGCCGGTTTAAGGTTTAGCATGCCCTTAAAGCGTCTTTAGATAAAGGGCATCTTCCTTGATTTCGATTTCCAGCTTTTGCAGGAATTGTCCGGGGCAGGGGCCTGACAGGCATTGACCGGTTTTAATATCAAATAGGGCATCATGCATTGCGCACTGGATTAACCTCTGGTCTCGGTCCAGAAACTGATGCTCCACCCAGTCCAAAGGTGCCCCGGTGTGCGGACAGTGATTCACGTAGGCATAATATTCAGCATCTTTTTGTACGACAAAGCCATCCACTTTTGCACTATGGCGCTGTAAGCTGAATCCGTAGCTGCCCGGCTCTGACAGATCGGACAGATTGCAGATAAATAAATCTTCAGACATTAAAAGCAAATCCCCGCTGCTGGATTTTAAGTGCGGCCAGTTGATTCGCGTATTCCAGGGCCTGTTCAAAATCCTCACCTTTTACCAAGCCACTGATTAACCCGGCAATAAAACAATCACCGGCGCCGATACTGTCAACTACCTTGGTGACCGGCTGGGCTGCAATCGAAATCATGTTACCCGCACTATCCATTGCCAGTAGACCGTTTTCTCCCAGCGTACACACGATATTCATGCCCGGATTTATTGATCTAAGCCGCTCCATACATTGCTCGGCAGATTCCTCGTTGTGCTTAAGATAATGACTGGAGACGATAGCGGTACTGATATAAGGTAAAAGAAGCTCAATGCCAGGCCGGGCCTTTTCCAGTTCCAGGGAAAACGGCGTGTTATTTAATCCCTTCGAGCCTTTAAAAAATTGCGACAACACCTCGATATTGCGTCCTTCAAAGTGAATCCACGCGAAGCGATTATCCTGAAGGCGGCTTAATTGTTGAACAGATAACTCAGCCAGCTCGCGATAATGTGCAATGGTACGGCTGCCATTCTCCTGGTTCAACCAGATCGACGATAAAGGTGTCGACTGACCGTGCAATCTTGGGCACAGGCCGGTTGCTACGCCTTTAGCATGCAGTTGTTGCAGCAGCCAGTCGGACTCGGGGTCGTTGGCCATACTCGCCATCAGGTCAACCGGGTGTCCCAGTTTTGCCAGAACGCGCGCACTGTTACAGGCATTTCCACCCACGCTGCGATAGCTTTGCAGGGCGCGGAACTCGTCATCCTGCTGGGGAAAAGCGGGAATTATCATGACCTGGTCGACAATGCAGTTACCCACCACCCCTACCCGGTTTAAATCATCGGACAGTTTTTTGATAACAAACCTCATTTTTCTATGCAAATTAACCGTTTGGATTCTACACTAATAGTTTTAAGGGCTGTTTATTTGGGCCCTGAAACCCAGAATGGATGTTGCTCAAAGAACACTTCGGGCTGACCTTTAAAAAATAAATAATATGCAGAGCTTAAACGAGTCGGACAACAAAGACTGGAAATCAAAATACTTTGACAGCCTCCAGCAACTGGAGGATATGGAAAGTAGCTGGTCGGAGCTGGATGGGCTGTTGCGAAAAACCATCGGCAGGCTATCCATTACCGCACGCGGAATGGACCAGCAGCTGGACCGGGTGTTACTGGAAATCCAGCAGCATGCGCGTAATAAACAGGATGATTTGCTGCCCAAGGACCTGGAAAACCTGGCCAGGCTGGTCAACCAGATGGATGCCCCGTCCGTGTCGAGCGATGAACCTGCCGATAACCATCAGATCCAGGACTACGCGCTCAACCTGGTCGGCAAATTAAAATTTGATGCCCATTTACAGGGCAGTTTTGAGCGTTTCAAGGCCTCCATACACGCGCTGGATGATGAACAGTGTCTCCAGCAACTGGCCGATTTTATCAACCAGCTGCATCAGCCGGGAACCCTGGATCATGACCTGATTCGCGAGGTACTGATGACCCTGGTGGAAAAAATTGCCGTCACGCACGGTAATTCAGAAGGCCTGGAACAGTTGAAACACAGGCTTGAAGAAGGCCGGCAGATTGAAAACTGGCACCAGTATCTGGATGACATCGTCAGCGAGATTCGCACCATTATCCGTGGCCTCAACAGGGAAAAAATCGAGCTTGAAGGCCTGGTGGTGGATGTCACCCGTCAACTGGCCGAAATTTCCAGCACCCTGTCGGATGAAAAAAGTGACAGCCAGCAGGGGCGCAAGGAATCTGAAAACCTGCAAACCCTGATGCAGGAAAATGTCGGCCAGATTCAGCACCATGTGCAAAACGAATCCGACATCAATGTCCTTAAAAACAGTATCAGTGAAAACCTGGTTTCGATTAAAAGCGGTGTCGAGGAATTTGTGGCCAGGGACGTTGAGCGTTACAACAAGTCGGAGCAGCGTAACAGCAAGCTGTTGAAACAGATCAAGTTTATGGAACAGGAATCCGATGAACTGAAACTGAAACTCAACGAAAATCGGCAGAAACTCATGTTTGACACCCTCACCGGTGTACGCAGCCGGCTGGCCTATGAAGAGACACTCGATCAGGAGCTGGCGCGCTGGTCGCGCTATCAAGAGGCTTTCAGTTTTGCTGTTCTCGACATCGATCATTTTAAGCGCATCAATGATGACTTTGGCCACAATGCCGGTGACAAGGCGTTACAGATCGTGGCCAGAATGATGTCCAACCACATACGCAAAACCGATTACCTGTTTCGTATAGGCGGCGAGGAGTTCGTTTTATTGTTACCCAAGACCAGCCTGGAGCAGGCCACTCCGCTGGTGGAAAAAATCAGGGCCTCGGTCAGTGAAAGTAAATTTCATTTCAAGCAGGAACGGGTACAGATTAACCTGTCGGCAGGTTTGACGTCGGTCATGGACGCGGACAATGCCGAAACGATTTACGAACGTGCCGACAAAGCCCTGTATGACGCTAAAAAAGGCGGCAGGAACCAGCTGATCGTCAAGACTTATTAGCGTTACAAGCCCTGAATCATGCTCAAGCCACTTCAGACGGGGTTTTGGCAATAATGGTCAGAGCATGCAGCGCCCCCGAGGTGATTTCGTCATTGACGCAGGCGTAAACCAGTTTATGGCGTTTAATCAAAGGCAGGCCGTCAAACTGGGTACTGATGACCTCGGCGGTAAACTTACCCTCGGCTCCGCTCACGCTGACCTCGGCGTCATTCATGCCCTGTTTGATAAGTTGTTCAATCTGTTGTGGAGTCATAGCTCTGAAATTCCCAAAAAAATGACCATACTATAGTACAAACCTGAAAGGAAAAAACCATGTCCAGAAAAAGTATTGAGCTGCTCTTGAGTGCACTGTTGATGTTAGCACTGCCATCCATCTCGGTTGCCGCCGACGACGAGGAAAAAACAGAAGTCGCACCCTCCTATGTTTCGCTCGGCAAACCGATGGTGCTTAATCTCTCTACCCCCGGTAAACGCCTGACCTTTTTACAGTTACAGGCGGATGTCCTGGTCAAGGATGATGCCGCCAAGGAAGTTGTCGAAACCCATATCCCTGCCATACGCCATAAACTTATCGTGTTACTCAGCGAGCAACAGGCCGCTGATATGAAATCCCCGGCCAAACGCGAAGAGGTACGCCTGCAGGCCACCAATGAAATTCGCGATATGCTGGAAGAGATGTCGAACAACAAAGATGTCGAAGAGGTTTTATTCTCATCCTTTCTCGTGCAATAGGATGTTAAAGCCTTGCCTAAAAAAATGACCCATTCCGGCTACCGGCGGGCATTCGTCATATCGGTGCAGGCCGCTATCTAACAGGAAGATGGCTCAAGCCTTTCTTTGGGCTTGTAATGTGGACGCAAAAAGCTTCATCAGGCATGATGTTGGCAGATTGATCAGTTTTTGTATCCCTATGCGAGTTGTGCTTTTTAAAACCCTGTTAATCATCTGCCTGTTGCCTGTGTTAAACGTCAAGGCCACCACAACTGCAAATGACGAGGATTATGAGCAGGCTTTTGAACTCGGTTTCAACGACGCCCCGCTGCTGCGCGAGATAGAGCATCCCCCCTGGTTCAAGGACTCCTTTCTGGATTTACGCGAAGACCTGAAGGAAGCCCTTGAAGCTGGTAAGCAGGGCATCGCATTGTATTTTGGGCAAAAAAACTGTGCCTACTGCAAGGCGCTGATGGATATCAATTTTAAAAAGCCGGATATCGTCAGTTATGTTCGTGATCATTACGACGTCATTTCACTGGATATCTGGGGAAGCCGCACCATCACCTTGTTCGATGGCAGTGAGATCACAGAAAGTGAGCTTGCCGTGCGTGAACAGACCAACTTTACCCCGTCACTGATTTTCTATGATGAGCGGGGTAAACCCGCGTTCAAGATGCGGGGGTACTATAAACCCTATCGTTTTCAGGCGGCCATGAAATACATTGTGGAGGATTTTTATAAACAGGAAAGTTTTCGCGACTACCTGGAAAGGGCAGATCCGCCCCCTCGTTTTGAAGATGATGATCTGAACGAACATGAGCAGTTTCTCAAGGGACCGGTAGTGCTCGACCGGCGCGCAGCGTTGGGTGATAAACCGCTGGCGGTGATTTTTGAGCAGCAACAATGCCATGCCTGTGACCAGTTACATTCCGAACCACTCAACAATGAAACTACCAAACAGTGGCTAAAAGCTTTTGAACTGCGCCAACTGGATGCCTGGTCCGATACCCCGGTTATAATTCCCTCCGGTGAAAAGTTAAGCGCGCGTGACTGGGCCGCCAGGCTGGGTATTCACTACCTGCCGACCACGGTATTTTTTGATGAATCCGGCCGCGAGATTATACGAATCGATTCAGTGGTCAA
>JANTFY010000132.1 GCA_024763185.1 Gammaproteobacteria bacterium
TCCTGCAGGAATGGGTTGATAGCGGTGTTATTTTTGGCGTGGTGCTGATCAACGCTATCGTCGGCTTCATTCAGGAATCCAAGGCGCTGAAGGCTATTGAGGCGTTGGCACGAACCATGGAAGGTTCAGCCACCGTGGTAAGAGCCGGCAAGAAAATACAAATTGCCTCTGCCGAGGTGGTTCCTGGAGATCTGGTGTTACTGCAGTCGGGTGACAAAGTACCGGCCGACCTGCGGCTGCTGCGTTCACGTGAGCTGCAGATCGATGAATCGGCGCTGACCGGGGAATCCCTGCCTGTACAAAAACGCCCCGATCAATTGATTCAGGAGACCGTGCTTGCAGATCGCCACAACATGGCCTATTCATCAACATTGGTGACCTATGGCACGGGGGCTGGGCTGGTGGTTGAGACCGGCGACAGGACCGAAATCGGTCAAATCAATGCCCTCATCGCGAGTGCCCAAACACTGGCCACCCCGCTGACCCGCAAGATCACCGAGTTCAGTGGCACCCTGTTGTGGATTATTCTGATTCTTGCCGGATTAACAGTGCTCGCCGGTTGGCTGCATGGCGATTCCCTGCTGGAAACCTTCATGGCCGCAGTAGCCCTGGCTGTTGGTGCGATACCGGAAGGCCTGCCGGCGGCCATGACCATTATGCTGGCCATCGGCGTTAGCAAGATGGCCAAGCGCAACGCGATCATTCGCCGCATGCCGGCGGTGGAAACCCTGGGCAGCACCACCGTCATTTGTTCCGACAAAACCGGAACCCTGACGCAAAATCAGATGACCGTACAGGAAGTCTACGCCGGCGAAGCCTGTTACGAGTTTTCAGGTGTTGGCTATGCACCGCAAGGGGAAGTATCGCTCGACGGTGCGACCATCAAGCCAGAGCAGCATGAAGCACTTGGCGAATGCCTGCTTGCAGGTTTACTGTGTAATGACTCACGTTTAGTTCAGAAGGATAACAAATGGGGAATCGAGGGTGATCCGACCGAGGTTGCTCTGATCTCTGCGGCGCTTAAATGGGGGCTCTCTGTTGAATCCGCCGAACAAGCCTATCCGCGAATCGATCATGTGCCCTTTGAGTCTCAGCACCACTATATGGCAACCCTGCACCAGCCTGTGGCTGAGAAGACCACTGTGATCTACCTGAAAGGTTCTGTTGAAAGCATTCTATCGCGTTGCCAGGACGCCCTGGGTGACAACGGCGAAATCATAGCGCTCGACAAGCAGGCAATCCACCAGCAACTCAATGAAATGGCTGAGCGCGGTCTGCGGGTATTGGCCTTTGCCAGAAAGATCCTTAATTCGCCAACTTCCTCGGTGAATCATGCCGACGTAACTGAGGGGCTGAGTTTTCTCGGGTTACAGGCGATGATGGACCCGCCACGGCCGGAAGCAATCTCGGCGATCCGAACCTGCCAGCAGGCGGGAATTCAGGTAAAAATGATCACCGGTGATCATGTCATAACCGCAGCGGCGATTGCGCATCAAATCGGCCTGCAGGGTGCCACCAAAAATAACACCGACAGCTTTGCCATGAGTGGTCATGCCCTCAGCGAAATGTCCGACCAGGCACTGGTTGAAATCACCAGCAGGGTAGTGGTATTTGCGCGTGTAACGCCCGAACAGAAGTTACGCCTGGTGGAAGCATTACAGGCCCACGGCCATGTGGTGGCAATGACGGGTGATGGCGTTAATGATGCACCCGCTCTCAAACAGGCCGATATCGGTGTTGCCATGGGTGTAGGTGGTACCGAAGTGGCCAAGGAAGCGGCCGATATGGTGCTCACCGACGACAATTTTTCAACGATTGAAGCGGCCGTTGAAGAGGGGCGGGCGGTATTTGATAACCTGGTCAAATTCATTACTTGGACACTGCCGACCAATGTGGGTGAGGGCCTCGTGATCCTGCTCGCAGTATTCCTGGGTGTTGCGCTACCGATCACCCCAGTTCTGATCCTGTGGATCAACATGACCACAGCTGTCCTGCTCGGCATGATGCTGGTCTTCGAAGACAAGGAACCGGGTATTATGGCGCGCCCACCACGACGTCCGGACCAGCCGGTGATTACGCGCGAACTCGCTATACGTATCGGATTGGTGAGCCTGATGTTGTTAACGGGGGCATTTGGGCTATTCGAGTGGAACCTGATGCAAGGGCATAGCCTCGAAACAGCACGAACCGTGGCGGTGAATATGTTCGTATTCGGTGAGCTGTTTTATCTGTTCAACTGTCGATCATTGCGCTATAGCATGTTTCGCCTGGGCCTGTTTTCTAATCCCTGGCTCATTATTGGCGCGCTGATAATGGCTTCACTGCAGTTATTTCTAACCTATTCCCCAACCATGAACCTGTTGTTTGGCACCACGCCGATCGGTCCTGCTGAATGGGTTTCGATACTGGGCGGTGGGCTGGCTATCTATGTTGTTGTGGGTACCGAAAAATGGCTTCGCCTACGTGCGGCAAGCAAAGTCTCTGAACATTGAATGCGTTTTCAGGAATATTCACCAAGATGGCGGCATTACTTCTGGATTTTGATAGGACAGGAATATCTAAATGCCCCCTGTGATCCGGGATAAACCGGAGTGGTGGCTGTTTATGCACTCGGGTCAAATTAACATTCCAGAATAGGGTGAATATCATGCATCGGGTTAGTGCGCACGCCCGAATTTGATACACCCTTTGCCCCATTGTGGTGTATTTAAAGTCACCATAACCTCCAACACTATCCTGCCCCGGTGCTTTCTGATGGAGTTAAGAACGAGGTATGTATCTTGCTTATCTATGGGTTTAATCCATTCTACGAAGCCTGAGTCAATTCGCGATGAACACAACAATCCCACCGTCACCTACTACTCTTGATCCCGCGGACGAAACCGCCGTGAATTCCAAGGAAGCCATCAAACAGGCCTTTTTAAGAAACCTGCTATACGTGCAGGGTAAATTTCCAGCCTTGGCGACCATGCATGATTACTACATGGCCCTTGCCCATACCGTCAGGGACCGCATGTTGGAGCACTGGATCAGCACCGCCGAGAGTTACACGCGGCTGGGTTCGCGCACCGTTGCCTACTTCTCGGCGGAGTTTCTGCTGGGTCCGCACCTGGGCAATAACCTGGTAAACCTGAGTATTTATGATGAAGTCCGCGAAGCCATGGCTGACCTGGAGCTGTCCTTCGAGGAACTGCTCGGCCAGGAGGCGGAACCGGGTTTGGGTAATGGAGGGTTGGGGCGCCTGGCCGCCTGCTTCCTCGACTCCATGGCTACACAGGAGATTCCGTCCATTGGTTACGGCATTCGTTATGAGTTTGGTATCTTCGCCCAGGATATTGTGGACGGCCAGCAGGTGGAACTCACTGACAAGTGGCTGAGCAGCGGTAATCCCTGGGAACTAGCTCGCCCCGAGTGGCAGGTCGAGGTCAAGCTGGGAGGGCACACATACAGTTACAACGATGAAAGGGGGCGCAGTCGTATTGAGTGGGAACCCTCACTGACGATCGTGGGAACGCCTTACGACACCCCCATTCTGGGTTACAGAAACAACACGGCCAACACCCTGCGCCTGTGGCAGGCGGAGGCACCGGAATCATTTGATCTATCCACCTTCAACCGTGGTGACTACTGGGGAGCCGTGCACAAGAAGATGGTGTCAGAAAACATTACCAAGGTTCTCTATCCCAATGATGAACAGATTCAAGGCAAGGAGCTGCGCCTGCAGCAGCAGTATTTTTTCATTTCCTGCTCGTTGCAGGACATGTTGCGTATCATGAGCATACAGAATATTCCGTTGCACCGATTCCACGAGAAGTTCGCGGTCCAGCTCAACGACACCCACCCGGCCGTGGCTATCGCCGAGCTGATGCGCTTGCTGGTGGATGAAAACACTATGGCCTGGGATGTCGCCTGGGATGTCACGCGAAACACCTTCGCCTATACCAACCATACCCTGTTGCCCGAGGCTTTAGAGCAGTGGCCGGTAGAACTCTTCGCGCGAATTCTGCCGCGGCACATGGAAATCATTTACGAGATCAATGCGCGTTTCCTGGATGAAGTTCGTATTCGGTTTTTGGGTGACCAAGTCCGCCTGGCACGGATGTCCCTGATCAGCGAGGACGGTGAGCGTTGTGTACGGATGGCCAACCTGGCTTGTGCGGGGAGCCATACGATCAATGGTGTGGCAGCCCTGCACACGGAATTGCTCAAGGCGGATGTGCTGGGAGACTTTCATGCCTTATGGCCGGAGAAGTTTACCAACAAGACCAACGGGGTTACGCCCAGGCGCTGGATCGCAGTTTCCAATCCGCGCCTGGCCGGGCTGCTTGATAAGAGCATAGGGACGCAATGGATCACCGACCTGGATCAGTTGAAACGATTGGAGCCGCTGGTGGAGGATGCCGCATTCTGTTCCGAATGGCGTTACATCAAACGATCCGTTAAGGAAGATTTTTCGGGTTACCTACGCCGGCGCACGGGTATTTCGGTGGACCCGCAAAGCCTGTTCGACGTGCAGGTCAAACGAATCCACGAGTACAAACGGCAGCACTTGAACGTATTGCATATCATTGCGCTTTATCACCGACTGAAAAATGAACCGGGTCTCGACCTGGTGCCGAGGACCTTTCTATTTGGTGGCAAGGCGGCGCCGGGTTATCACATGGCCAAGCTCATGATCCGTCTGATCACCGCCGTCGGGGATGTGATCAACAACGATCCGTCGGTGCGCGACCGTCTCAAGGTGGTATTCATTCCCAATTTTAACGTCAGCAATGCCCAACACATCTACCCGGCCGCGGATCTGTCGGAACAGATTTCCACCGCGGGCAAGGAAGCTTCCGGTACCGGTAACATGAAGTTTATGATGAACGGTGCACTGACCATCGGCACCCTGGATGGGGCCAACGTAGAAATCCGCGAGGAGGTCGGGGAGGAAAACTTTTTCCTGTTCGGTCTCACCAGCGAAGAGGTACAAGGTATTCATGCGGAAGGTTATCTTCCGTCGGACTGGTACCAGCATAATGCTGAACTGAGGGCGGTGTTGAACCTGATCCGGGACGGGTATTTCTCGCGTGGTGATCGGGAAATTTTCCGACCCTTGTTGGACAACCTGTTATACCACGATCCCTACCTGCTGCTGGCGGATTTCCAAAGTTATGTCGATTGTCAGACCCGGGTGGGTGAAACCTGGCGGGACAACGAGCACTGGACGCGGATGTCTATCCTGAATGTTGCTCGTAGCGGAAAGTTCTCATCGGACCGCACCATCCGGGAATACTGCAATGAAGTCTGGAAGGTTGATCCAGTACCCATCAGCCTGCTCGACAGCAGGGATTTTCAGCTCCCATAGTGGCGTTTATTGGTGATCCCTCGAGGTGTATGCAAAATTGCGAAACGCGGTTTTCTGCTCTTTCAACTTTAAAGTTCGGAACTTTGTGATATCAGTTGCAACTGTTCATGAAAGCGGTTGGCTGGTGGTGGAAACCCACTGGGGGTGATAGGTTGTCTTTGAGCATCACTTTAGGAATGTTTGACATACTGCAACTCACATCACGTGTTTTTGTCAACGGCTGCGATCCCAGGATAAGCGGCTGTAGCGGATTGCGAATGACGATGCAGTCGCCGTCTTTTACTGTTACAGAAATTTCCCCAGGCTTGTTGCCGCCTGTTCGGCGCCGTTAAATTTCAAAGCCGTATAACTTGTTTGCTCCCACAGGTTACTTAACGGTTCGGTAAACTTACCTGCCAGCCAATCGGCATTGCTGATTTCCTGCGAGCGGGTATTTTTTATCAGCCAGTCTGATATGACCGGTTCGTCAGGAAAGTGGCCGCGACAGGTGTAAACGAAAGGTAAATCATGTGCAGCCACTTCTACCGCCATACCATACCCGGGCTTTCCAATAGCCGCATCCACGGAAGCAATAATATTTCGGTAGGACCAATGCGCCAGTTGTTCGATGTTGTGTACGTTATCAGCAGCGGGCAACTCCCTGTCCACGTGTACCAGCCAATGAAAATCTCTTTGTCTAAGCATCGCTTCAACGGGAATCTGAACACTGCCTATGCCACCCAGGCTGCATAAAACCAGGGGTCTGTCATCATCATCAGCAAACCCTAAATCTCTACGAATAACGGATTGTCTGTGGCCCGGAATATAGATCGGGTCGATGTGTTGAATCTTGTTAAAACTTAGCCCAGGCAAAGCCGGTTCAGGTAATAGTGCCAGAGTTGATTGGCCATAAGCGTGTTTGATCTGTTGATACCAGTTTGTCACCCGTGGAGCATGCAAATCGAAATAGGCTTTAACTATGTGATCCCAGGATAACGAGGCCAGTGCGATGCCTGGAATATTTGCCTGGGCAGCCGCAGCCAGGGCCAGATAAGAAATATCAGACAAAACCAGGTCGGCCCCCCAGTGACTAAGCTTGAGCGCTTCTATCTTAATCTTTTCTTCAAACCGGTCATGAAAGTCGGCATAAGCCTTAACACTGGAGGCTATATCGACATGAAGTGGATCGGGTTGGACCAGGCCAACATCTATCGGCATCTTGTCGTGTTCAAAATCAATGGTACCGAGACGCTCAGCAATAATCACACGCTCAAGATCACACTGGATGCATAAAACCATGTCTGGATAACGATGCGCCAGTGCCTGCAA
>JANTFY010000133.1 GCA_024763185.1 Gammaproteobacteria bacterium
TTGAAAGAGCAGGCCGTTGATGTGCCCAGCCAGTCTGCGATAACCCGCGATAATATTTCGCTGGTGGTGGATGGGGTGTTGTACCTGAAAGTGCTCGACCCCTTTAAGGCATCTTACGGCGTGGATGATTACGTGTATGCGGTCACCCAGCTGGCGCAGACCACCATGCGTAGTGAGATCGGCAAGATCGAGCTGGATAAAACCTTTGAGGAACGCGAGGCACTCAACACCAATATTGTCCAACAGATCAATGAAGCCTCGGCACCCTGGGGTGTACAGGTATTACGTTACGAGATCAAGGATATCGAACCACCGCGTACGGTGCTTGAGGCCATGGAGCGTCAGATGAAAGCCGAGCGTGAAAAACGGGCATCCATTCTGGAATCTGAAGGTGAACGCCAGTCTGCCATCAACGTGGCGGAAGGAGACAAACGGGCCAAGGTCCTTGCGGCCGAGGCTGACCGCGCACAACAGATATTACGTGCCCAGGGTGAGGCGCAAGCCATTATTGCCGTGGCAGACGCCAAGGCCAAGGCGTTGGATGTGGTGGGTACTGCCGCGATAGAGGAAAAGGGCCAGAAAGCCATTCAGCTGGAACTGGCAGAACGCGCGATTGAAGCCAAGGAAGCCATTGCCAAAGAATCTTCTGTCGTTTTGCTCAGTGATGAACAGTCAAATGCCGCCAACGTGGTGGCAGAAGCGATGACCATTATCAATGCGTTGAACAAGAAACAGGCTTCCGATTCATAAAGGCGATCAACATGATTGAATATATCAACACCAACCTGTCCGGATTCTGGATTGCAGCCGGTTTCTCCATGCTCGCTATTGAGGTACTGGTGTTCGGTTTTGGCAGCATTGTTTTCATGTTTGCCGGACTGGGCGCCATTGCGACCGGCCTACTGTTACTGGCAGGTTTACTTCCCGAAAGCTGGATAGCGACTGTGGCCAGTTTTGGTATTTCCACGGGTATTATCAGTGCATTGCTGTGGAAGCCACTGAAAAAAATATCGGATAGATCGGCCGCGGACCAAAAACCGCAGAGTGATTTAATCGGTCTCACATTTCGACTGGAGCAAGATATTACCACCATCAACCCCGGTAAATATCGCTACTCCGGTATCGACTGGTCGGTACAAATCGACAGCAGCAGTAACGATGAAAAAATCAACAAGGGCCAGCAGGTAGAAGTGGTGTCCGTTGACGTCGGTATCTTCCGGGTGAAAGCATCGGACTGAAATAGCCAGCCCAGAAATCAGGTCGTCTTCGTGCTTTTGATTTTACCGCCGATGTTATCCAGGATCGCATAGTACATATCGACCGCATAACCCAATATAAATGCGATTAACAAACCAGACATGCTGATTTCACCATAGCCAGTTACTTTAGAAGTATTGGCAACGCCCCCTAAAGTCATTAGCTCGGGAAACAATACGACCGTGGTCCCGCCGGCGAGGATGCCCAAAACCAGTCGTATCAGTTGGGAAGGTATATAGGCCGGATCAAAGGTGCGGGTTTTCAGTTTTTCCTGGGTTACCCTGAGCAAATAGACACAGGTGCCGAGTCCCGCAGCGATAAAAGCCATGCTGATAGAAATCCAGTTATCCGTTTTAGCAGTT
Organism: Gammaproteobacteria bacterium; assembly: GCA_024763185.1. GTDB lineage: Bacteria > Pseudomonadota > Gammaproteobacteria > JACNJF01. The sequence goes on from JANTFY010000133.1 coordinate 1,620, forward strand.
TCAAGGAAGAATAAAAACACCAAAGAAAGGGTTAGAATAATGGTGATCGTAAAAAGAAATACCAGATAGCGTCCTACCGATGTTCGACAAGCCGCATGACAAAAACCATGTCCGTGAATGCGGGTTGCCACCAGGGTGCGGGCGGTGACATTTTTCGATATTTTCTCCAGCCTGGCATATTCATCAACAAACCTGATCTTTTCCTCGTTGCCTAATTCCGGGTACCTTTCACACCAGTTAAAAAACTGACCCGCTTTAAATTTATCCGGCAGTGATATTTCATGATCATGTTCTAAGACATACCTGGCCAGGTGCCATGCATTGGTCGCCAATATGCGTTGTTCGTCTTTTATCTCGGCTTCTGCGTTATCCGCCCTTTTTATCCAGTCGGTCATGTTGCTTCCCCCATACGGCCTGTCCGTAAATAAATATTACCTCCGATTAACCCGCCTGATATTGACCTGGCGCATGATAAACATCAGTTGTTCAATTAAAAGGTGGCAGTTTTAAGGAGCACAGAGTTTTACCGATCGGTTACCGTGACTTCACCCAGCAGGTCAAAGTCATTCAGAATGCAGTACATGGCGGGCACCAGAAACAAGGCGATGATGGTGGCCGAGGTCAGACCGAACGCGAGGCTGGCAGCCAGCGGGATCAAGATCTGTGCCTGCAGGCTGGTTTCCAGTAATAAAGGGGTCAGACCGGCGATGGTGGTAATGGAGGTCAGCAGGATAGGACGAAAGCGTTCTCGCGCGGCCTGTTGTGCGGCAACGATGACCTCAACACCCTGACGTCGTGCATCACGTATGAATACCACCAACAGGATCGAATCATTGACTACCACCCCGAACAACGAGGCCATGCCAATGATGCTCGGCATGGTCAACGGGAGCCCGAGTGCAGCATGTCCGAATACCACGCCGATCAACGCGGTTGGGATTACGATCATGACCGAGATGGGTGCGACATAACCCCTGAATTGAAAAGCCAGCAGAATGTAGACACCGAGCATGCCCAGCGCGACATTGGTGACAATCGATTTGCCGGTTTTGGCCATGCGGTTACTGGAACCCTGCGTATCAACCTTCAAGCCCGGATATTTCTGTTCCAGAACCGGGAAGATGTCGGACTGCGCCAGGGTAATCAGTTCCTGGGCATTGGCGATGTCAGTTTGTACGTCACCAAAAACAGTAATGGTGGTTAATCGATCAACACGGTTGATGCGCGCCCAACCGCGCGCTTCTTGCACGGTGGCAATATTGGTGAGTGGTATCTGGCTGCCCCCGGGGCCGGTAATGGTGAGCTGTGTTAAATCATCGGCTGACCTACGATCACTTTCGGCCAGGCGCAAATCGATTTCATAGGTTTCTGCGCCAAACGGAAACTCATCGATAGTAATACCTTGAAATGCTGCCCTGATCTGGTTGGAAACCGACGCTGCGTTTACTCCCAGAACACCGGCCGACTCTTTGAGTCTTAGCCGGAATTCACGTTTGCCGGGCCGCAGGTCATCGGAGATATCCATGACACCGGCAAAGCCATTGAACCAGGCCTGTAATTCTTCCGACGCGGCTTTAAGCTGGTTAATGTCTGAACCTTTCAGGCGAACTTCAATATCCCGGCCGGCCGGGCCCACGCTGGGTTCGGTGTATTTAAGCGTGATGACATCGGCCAGATCGCCCACTTCTTTACGCCATGCATGAATAAATTCGTCGATGTTGGTCTCGCGTTCTTCAGCACCCAGTAAATCAACGATGACTCGCGCTACATGGGGGCCGGATTCGTTGGCATCCGGATTTTGCCCATAGATGACGGTTATGTTGTTGACCAGCTTTTTGCCATCCGGCTGAAGGGGGGATAATTGCCGGTTAAGGTTTTCAATACCCTGTTGAATTTTAGTTACCCGTTGTTCTGTTATTTTAAGTGGTGTTCCTTGGGGTAATAGAAGGCGAGCCTCGACAATATCACCATCGGTTTCTGGAAAACCGACAAATTTCAATTTGCCACCGACCGGTAAAGCAATGGAAATGATGAGCAGCATGATGACAAGGCCCAGGGTCAGATAGCGATGATGAATGGCTTTATCCAGAAGCGGTCCAAACTTGTGTTCACGGAAATTATAAAAAGCCTGTTCAAAACCTTGCCTGAACCTTCCCATTTCACGTCGTTCAATGTGTTTAAGGCTGTGTCCGAGGTGATTGGGCAACACCAGGAAAGCCTCAATCAGGCTGACCGTTAATACAATGATTAACACCATCGGCATGACACGCAAAATCTGGCCGATTTCACCGGTGATAAACGCCAGCGAGCCGAACACCAGCAAGGTAGTGGCAAATGAAGACATGATGCCCGGCAGCACCTGCGTGACACCGGAAACAGCGGCCTGCATGGCCTGTTCTCCTTTGGCCAGTCGTGCCGCTATATTTTCCGCTATGACGATTGCATCGTCCATTAACAGGCCAATACCGATCAACAGGCCAACCATGGAAATCATGTTAATGGTGATACCTATTATCGGCAAAATAAACAGGGCCCCGAGAAAGGAGATGGGCAGGCCCATGGTTACCCAGAAACTGTAACGGAAACTGAAAAACAACCACAGGATCAGAAACACCATGATCAGGCCCTGTATGCCATTTTTAACAATCATGTTAAGACGATCCTGAACCAGGGAGGAACGATCCTGGGTCAAGGTCAGTCGCAATCCGGGCGGTACTCTTTGTCTCTCCTGTTGAACGAATCGTTTTACATCGGCCAGTGACGTGAGCGTATCCTGGGTTGGTGTTTTACTGACATTCAAAATGGCGGCACGTTGGCCATTGAACAGGATGCGGGTTTCATCTCGGTCGAAACGGTCGCTGATGACAGCGATATCTCCCAGTCGAATACTGGCTCCAGAGTCACTGGAAATCACAACCAGATCGGCTATTTCCCGTACCGTTTTACGCTGATCGTCAAAGCGCAACAGAATATCTTCAGCGGCGCCTTCCAGTTTGCCTGCCGGACTGCTGACGCTTTGTCTTTGCATGCTGTCGGCCAGGTCTGACAAGGACAGGCCGAACTGGCGCAGGCGGGCGGCGGTTATTTCAACACGTATCTGGTGATCAGAAAAACCGTCGATAGTGACGTTGGCGATATCCGCTTCAGCCAGCAGGCGCAGCTTGACATCCTCAGCGTAGGCTTTAAGCACCACCGGGTCGTCGGGACCCGTTATCGCGATTGATATCACCGCATCGGTACGGGCCAGTTCTTCCACTACGGGTGATTCGACCTGGTCGGGAAAGTCATTGATGGCATCTACCGCGGCATTCACGTCGTCCAAAAAACGCATCATGCTGGCGCCTTCAGTCATCACTGCTGTAGCTTTTGCAAAACCCTCAGATGCCTCGCATATCATTTCGTCCAGATCTGAAAGACTTTCCAGCGCATCCTCTATACGACGACAAATGGCATCCTCAACGTCTTCCGCCGTGGCCCCGGGGTAGATGACATTGATACCAATCTTGTCATTTTGTATGCGAGGGAAGGTTTCCCGTTGTTGACCGGATAAACTGACCAGCCCAAGAATGATAATCGCGAGCATGGTCAGATTAGCCGCAGTAGGGTGTTCAGCAAACCATTTCAACATGATTTACTCTCCAGATGACAGGGAAACGGACTTCAGCAACATGCCTTCGATGGCCGGAACCAGGTCGGTTAGAACCAGTTGCTCACCCTCGACTATGCCCGAATCGATGACACTGATGTCCTGCTGGTGATAGCGTTCCTTGACCGTTCTTATTTCAAGCCGGTTTTGCTCGTTCATGATGTAGACATGGCCACTATGTAAAGCAATTTGTGGAATCAGTAATTGGCCTGGCTGGGTATGCCCGGCGATATCCACTTCCACAAACATGCCTTTGGATAAAGGGGGACGAACGCCGGGTATGACCTGTTGCAAGGGGTTGTCTACCGCAACAACAACCCCCATGGTGCGTGTATGCGCATCGACGCTGTCGGTGAAACGTACGAAACTGGCTTCCCATCTGGCCTTTTCCTGGTTGCCGATATCCAGGCTGATACCTGGCCTAAAGCCGGTGAATTGTGCCAGATTATTGCTCAGATCAACTAATGTTTCAGGTAGATCAGGGTGATTGATAAACAGGTTTTTCAGGGATGATATGGGCACCTGGGCGATGATTTCGATTCGGTCTACCGAATCCCCTGAAAACAGATGCTGACCTTTACTGACATATTGATCCGTCTCTATGTCCAGTGCTGACACGCGCAGATTAAATGGCGCTTGTATATGTGTATTTTCAAGATCTCTCCGCGCCTGAATAACCTCGGCCTGTTGCAGTTTTTTTTGGGACGGCAATAGAGCCAGGGTGTTTTTAAGGTTCTGAACCTGGGTGCGGGAATTCAACATGATGCGTTCGGCGGCATCGGCATCACTACGCGAGACACTGCCTTTTTTAACCAGATTCTGCAAACGTAGGTTTTCCTTTTCAGACAGGTCCAGGTTGCGCTGTTCTATTTTCAGCGATGCCTGTGCGTTTTTCTGTTGCACATCCAGTTCGGCCAGCCGGGTTTCGGCGCGTGCCAGGTTGAGTTCGTAATCCACTGGATCAATCTGAAACAAGATTTCTCCCTGCGTAATGATTTCACCATTTTTCAGACGCGGGTGAAGTTCGGTAATTCGCCCCGATACCTGGGCTATGGCTTTCCACACCTGGGCGGGTTGAACCACACCAAAGCCCTTTGCAATGGGGATAAAATCAGATTTCTGGATAAGTTGGGTTCTAACCGTTCGAACCGGTTCTGCATTATCAGCCGGTTGAGGAAGTTGCCGGGCGTTTTTCATCATCAGCAGTATCACGATGCCAATGATGATGGGGGGCAGTATCCAAAGAACTTTTAAACGCGAAGGAGAATCGGACGTCATGGCCGTATTGCCTCGATAGACAGGGATAAAATGAGTCGATTATATCGATTAAGCCGCCATACTTTGTAACTTTTTGTAATAGGCGCTGTCGTTGAG
>JANTFY010000134.1 GCA_024763185.1 Gammaproteobacteria bacterium
AATCCGCGATCAATGAATACCTGCACCATGGCACGCGCATTATCGATGACTCTTTGCTGATAGGCCTTGAATTCTGGTTCCAGGGCTTCTTTAAACGCCACCGCCTTGGCTGCAATCACGTGCATTAGGGGGCCTCCCTGGGTGCCGGGGAACACTAGCGAGTTGAATTTCTTTTGCAGTTCTTCATTGGCCTTGCACAGGATCATTCCGCCACGTGGGCCACGCAGGGTTTTGTGGGTCGTGGTAGTCACCACGTCGGCAATCGGAATCGGACTCGGATACAGGCCGGCTGCCACCAACCCGGCAATATGCGCCATATCCACAAACAGGTAAGCACCCACCGCATCGGCAATATCACGAAAACGCTGCCAGTCCACCACGCGCGAATAGGCCGAAAAGCCGGCCACGATCATTTTGGGTTTATGCTCTTTGGCCAGCGCTTCGACCTGGTCATAATCGATCTCGCCGGTTTGCTCGTTCAGGCCATACTGGACGGCATTATAAATCTTGCCGGAGAAATTCGGCTTGGCGCCGTGTGTCAGGTGACCGCCATGCGCCAGGCTCATGCCGAGAATGGTATCACCCGGTTGCACCAGCGCCATGTAAACTGCGGCATTGGCCTGGGAACCGGAATGCGGTTGCACATTGGCGTAATCGGCACCAAATAATTTTTTGGCGCGTTCAATGGCCAGTGCCTCGGCAATATCCACGTATTCACAACCACCGTAGTAGCGCTTGGAAGGATACCCCTCGGCATACTTGTTGGTTAGCTGCGAGCCCTGTGCTTCCATGACCCGCGGGCTGGTGTAGTTTTCAGAGGCGATGAGCTCTATGTGATCTTCCTGGCGCTGGTTCTCGGCCTGAATGGCATTCCAGATTTCATCATCATAACCTTGTATGCGATCACTTTTATTAAACATTTGCTCAATCCTCTGTAAAATTGGGATCGGTATTATCCCAGTTCGATATCAACAATCAACTCATTTGCCAGATCTTCCAGCACTTCACTCAACTGCTCGATGCTATTGCCTTCTGCGAGGCGCAGAATAATGCTCGCTTTAAACAGTTTTTCGCCGGACATGGAGGCATCCACCACCTCGGTTTCCATGTCATCCACGGTTGCGCCATTCTGAGCCAATAGCGACGTAATACGATGCACGATACCGCTTTGGTCCTGTCCCAGCAGCTCCAGCCGATAGCTGCGCTCGTCACTGACGTCTTGTGCCGCATCGACCTGCTCAATTGAAATCTTCAGATCACTTGCCTGTTTTTTAAGCGCCTCAGTGAAGGCCTCACACTGGTCCTCCGGCAGGTTGGCGCGTAACAACCCGGTAAATTTCCCCGACAGGTTGGCCATGCGGCTTTCTACCCATTCCCCCTGATAATCGACGATCACTTTGGCAATGGATTCGACAATGCCCGGGCGATCGTCACCGATCAGCGTGATTACAATGGACTTGCTCATCTCATTCCTCCTCCTGATAAGCTTCTATTGAGGGGCAGGAACACACCAGGTTTTTGTCACCGTACACATTATCGACACGACCGACCGGCGACCAGTACTTGGACAGGCGTAAAGATGCCAGCGGATAGGCTGCCAGCTGACGACTGTAGGCATGCGGCCATTCGTCTGCCGTTACCTGGATGGCCGTGTGCGGGGCATTTTTCAGCGGGTTATCTTCACCATCCAGCTTGCCACGGGCGATATCATCGATTTCCTGCTTGATCGCAATCATGGCATCACAAAAGCGATCGATCTCGGCCTTCGATTCACTTTCAGTCGGTTCGATCATCAGGGTGCCAGGCACCGGAAACGACATGGTCGGAGCATGAAATCCATAATCGATCAGGCGCTTGGCAACATCATCCACCGAGATACCGGTTTGTTCCTTGATCGGCCGCAGGTCGATAATACATTCATGCGCTACCATGCCATTCGCGTCGCTGTACAGGATCGGATAATACTCCTTCAATCGGGAGGCCAGATAATTGGCACTCAAGATGGCCACCTGGGTGGCCTTGATCATGCCCTTGCCGCCCATCATCGAGATATAGGCCCAGGAAATAGGCAGAATACTGGCACTACCCCAGGGCGCTCCCGAAACCGGGCCCACGTGCTCTGGCCCATTTTCCATATTTGAATAGCCGGGCAGGAACGGTTTTAAATGCTCGACCACACCGATCGGTCCGACACCGGGCCCGCCACCACCGTGCGGAATGGCAAAGGTTTTGTGCAGATTCAGATGCGACACATCACCGCCGAATTTACCGGGCGAACACACGCCGACCATCGCATTCATGTTGGCGCCATCGATATACACCTGCCCGCCATGCTGATGCACCAGCTCACAGACCTCAACCACGCTGCCTTCAAACACACCGTGCGTGGAGGGATAGGTAATCATGATGGCGGCCAGATTTTCGCCGTGTTTTTCCAGCTTGGCTTTCAAGTCATCCAGGCTGATATTGCCATGCTCATCGGTAGCCACTACCACCACCTTCATGCCGGCCATGTGGGCTGATGCCGGGTTGGTGCCATGCGCGGAAGCCGGTATCAGACAGATATGTCGATGCCCTTCACCGCGGCTTTGATGGTAGGCATGTATCGCCAGCAGGCCCGCGTACTCGCCCTGTGCACCCGAATTGGGCTGCAGCGAAATCGCATCATAACCGGTCGCTTCACAAAGCAGTTGTTCCAGCTCGCTCGTCAATTGCTGATAACCCTGTGCCTGGTCGAGTGGAACATAAGGGTGCAGTCCGCCGAACTCAGGCCAGCTGACCGGCATCAGTTCCGAGGCGGCATTGAGTTTCATGGTGCAGGAACCGAGCGGTATCATCGCCCGATCCAGCGCCAGGTCCTTATCCGCCAATAATCGCATGTAACGCATCATTTCGGTTTCGGAATGATAGGCATTAAAGACCCTGTTGGTCAGGTAATCACTGCGCCTCACCAGTGCCTGCGGCAGCAGAATATCAACGTCAGCATCCAGCGCGCTGACTTTTATCGGGGTATCATCACCGGCAAAAACCTGTATTAATACATCCACATCGTCTGCCGTGGTGGTTTCATCCAGCGCGATAGCGATGTGTTCGTCATCAACCTTGCGCAGGTTGTATCCCTTTTGCACGGCCCTACCCATCAACGCATCCGTTTTTTCAGCGGTTTTCAGCGTAATGGTATCAAAGTGATGTTCATTCAAAGTTGCATAACCGCATTGCTGTAAACCTGAAGACAGGATTGCGCTTAAACGTTGCACGCGTTGGGCAATTTTCTTCAGGCCTTGCGGTCCATGATAGATCGCATACATGCTCGCCATGACCGCCAGCAGGGCCTGTGCGGTACAGATATTACTGGTCGCTTTTTCGCGGCGGATGTGTTGCTCGCGGGTTTGCAACGCCAGTCGATAAGCCGGATTGCCGTGACTGTCTATGGACAGGCCAATCAAACGGCCCGGCATGGAACGTTTAAAGGATTCGCGCGTGGCCAGGTATGCCGCGTGTGGACCACCGTAACCCAATGGCACACCAAAACGCTGCGTATTGCCGACCGCGATATCAGCCCCAAACTCTCCCGGTGGTGTCAACAGGGTCAACGCCAACAGATCAGCGGCGACCGCCACCAGCGCCTGGCACGCATGAGCTTGCTCTGCCACCTTTTGGTAGTCGACAATATCACCCCGCGTACCCGGGTATTGCAGCAAAACGCCAAAAAGCTCCAGCCCCTCGAGCCCGGTATTGGGATCACCCACCACAACCTCGATACCCAGCGTATTGGCACGTGTTTTTACCACGTCGATGTTCTGAGGGTGGCAATCTTCTGCTACAAAAAATACCTTTCCCTTACTCTTGCTCATGCGTTGGCACAGGGTCATCGCCTCAGCACAGGCCGTGGCCTCGTCCAGCATGGAGGCGTTGGCCAATTCCATACCCGTGAGATCGGCTACCATGGTCTGAAAATTCAGCAATGCTTCCATGCGTCCCTGGGATATTTCCGCCTGGTACGGGGTATACGATGTATACCAGGCCGGGTTTTCCAGTACATTCCGCTGGATGACCGGCGGCGTCAGGGTATCGTAATAACCGAGTCCAATGCAGGTTTTTAATAACCGGTTTTTACTGGCCATTTGCTTCAGCGCTGCCAGTGACTGGTGCTCGGTTAATCCGTCAGGGATGTGCATGTCATCCTGCCGACGGATTGATGGTGGCACCACCTTGTCTATCAGTTGATCCAGCGAATCCAGACCCAGCGCCTGTAGCATAACGGACTGTTCGTCACTGTTCGGCCCAAGGTGACGATCGGTAAAATCGTCAGCCTGTTGCAATTGTTCAATCGATAAACGATTCGGACTCATATTCATACCCCTGTTTTCCAACTAGTCCAGACTTTCCTGATAGGCATCTTCATCCATCAGATCATCCAGCTCGCCTTCATCCGACATCTTCACCTTGAGAAACCAGCCGGCGCCCATCGGGTCTTCGTTAACCTTGCCGGGATCACCATCCAGCTCTTCGTTAACCTCCACGATTTCACCGGATACCGGCATCATCAAATCGCTGGCCGATTTGACCGATTCGATAACGGCAACCGCTTCGCCTTTTTCGACTTCGGTGCCCACTTCAGGCAGCTCGATAAAAACCAGCTCCCCAAGTTGCTCCTGAGCAAAGTCGGTAATGCCTACCAATGCCGTACCATCATCTTCTGCCACAACCCATTCGTGATCATCTGTAAAACCTAAAGTACTCATTTTTTATTCCTCATTAAAATTATTAACCCGACAAACATCGTCATTGTGGGCAGCACCAGCGACCAGGTAGCCTGGAAACCGTTGTTATAACGGTACAAGATTGCCGCGCTGCGCTCGCAATGACCCTTCATTAAAGACTTATTAGTGTTAACAGGCCTATTTGTTCCCACGGTAATAGCGTTGTTCCACAAAAGGCATCTTAGCCACGCTGACAGGGACTTTTTTGCCGCGTACGATGGCAAACAGTTCACTGCCAATAGTCGCGTATTGGGTTTGCACATATCCCATCGCCACCGGCTTTTCGACGGAAGGACCAAATCCACCACTGGTCACTATACCCACTTCATTCTCTTCTGCATCCACCAGTTTGGCGCCATCGCGCACCGGCATACGCCCCTCGGGTTGAATGCCGACTCGTTTGCGACTGACACCTTCGCTTATTTGGCGCATGATGATGTCGGCCCCCGGATATCCACCCGCCCGTTCGCCATCGACACGGCGGGATTTGCTCAAGGCCCACATCAGACTCGATTCAACCGGCGTGGTTTGTGCGTCCAGGTCATGACCATACAGGCACAAACCCGCTTCCAGGCGTAACGAATCGCGTGCGCCCAGTCCCGCCGGCTCCACCTCGGGCTGGGCCAACAGGGTTCTGGCCAACTGCTCGGCCCGTTCATTTGCCACGGATATTTCAAAACCGTCTTCGCCACTATAACCGGAGCAGGTGACAAAACAATCAACCCCATCGATCTCCAGATTGGCGGCCGTCATGAACAGCATCTCGGCACTCTCTGGTGCCAGCCTGGCCAAAACGGAGCGCGCCTCAGGCCCCTGTAAAGCCAGCAGGGCGTGGTCTTCCAGCACCTCGATGTCACACTGATCCGCCAGCTTTTCCTGCATGAGACTGATGTCCTGCGCCTTGCAGGCAGCATTGACCACCACAAACAGATGATCTCCGGCATTGGTCACCATCAGGTCATCCAGTACACCGCCCTGCTCATTGGTTAACAGGGCATAGCGTTGCTTCATCTCACCCAGGTCTATTATGTCGATGGGCATCAGGCTTTCCAGCGCGGCAGCTGCATGGTCGCCAGTCAAGCGCACCTGCCCCATGTGCGACACATCAAACAGACTGGCCAGCTTGCGGGTATGGAGATGTTCTTTAACGATACCGGTAGGGTATTGAAGCGGCATGGAGTAACCTGCAAACGGCACCATTTTCCCACCCAGTTCCACATGCAGGTCGTGTAATGCGGTTGTTAAAACCTGTTCGTTTGTGTCATTCATTTTGTTACCTTTTCGTTTCCAATCGGAAATTTTTTATTCATTTCAAATCGACAAATCATCCGAAGGTGTACAAACCCACAGAATTTGCGCATCCTGTTCACTTTCGGAAACACAGACATGCCCCATACCGGCATCATAATAAAGGCTGTCCCCCTCGGCGAGACTGACCGGTTCATAAAATTCGCTGAAAAACGTGATGTTTCCACTTAACACCAGCAAAAACTCTTCACCAGAATGGCGTACCCAGTCGGAAAAGTCATCAAATGAACGGGCATGCACGGTGGTTTTGAAAGGTACCATTTTTTTCCGGGTCAGCTCGCTGGCCAGCAGTTCATGGTCATAGGTTGTGGTTGGCTGCATGCGACCCTCGCCCTTGCGGGTAAAGGATCGACGTCCCGACACCAGGCTTTCATTACTGGACACGAATAATTGTGGCACATCGATACCCAGGCCCGCGGCCAGGCGCTGCACCACGTCGAATGAAGGCGAAACCTGTTCATTTTCAATCTTGGACAGGGTTGATTTGGCGAGACCGGTCCGTTTACCCGCCTCTTCCAGTGTCCACTTGTGCTGCAGGCGGATTTCCTTGACCTTGTCACC
>JANTFY010000135.1 GCA_024763185.1 Gammaproteobacteria bacterium
GCCGCCAAATACCGTGGTGCCTTTGAAAAGGCTGGCGCCGTCTGTGAGGTCACGGCTTTAAGCGCAACAGATGCCCCGGCCCATCCTGAGGCTACAACCACCGCAACTCCCTCTTCTGCACAGGCAGCGAGTGATAGCGATGAAGCCTATGTCAGTCGATATCCTGAATCAGAGCAGGTGCCACAGGCTTTATTAAGCGATCCGCTGGGTATCAGGGGAGAATCCATCCAGGATCTGCAGGCGGACATGGCACCCGTGGGCAGCCAAATGCAGCACCAAATCAAGGAGATACCCGATGCGGTCATAGATACCAGTGGCATGGATGTCGCGCCGGTGGGCAGTATCCTGACGGACAAAAAAGAAGACGCGCCACCACCGCCACCGGATACTTCGGGCATCACCATGGCTGACGGTTAAACCCTGAATTCGGCAATATAAAAAGGCCGTTTCCTTATGCAGATGGCCTTTTTGTTTTGGCTCAGGCGTTTTGTATCATGCGGAACAATTCATCTTTCAAATACAGGCGCTGTTTCTTGCGTTCTTCCAGGTACTCATCCGAGGTGTTTTCAATACCGGTTTCAATGCGATGAACTTCGTGGTCTACCACGTGGTATTCGTCGAACAGTTTAGAGAAATGCGGGTTGGATGCTTTCAGGGAACGGATGGCCTCTTTATGTTCGGGTAACTCATGAATCAGGTCATGTTTTTCATTAAGCATGTGAGATTATCTCCATAATGTTAGTGTTCGAGCTTTTCGGCACATTTTACACAGTTCGTACTGAAAGGCAGTAGTTCAAGGCGGGCGGCCGGAATCTCTTCACCGCAGATGCTGCAGGTAAAGTATTCGCCTGAATCGATTCTTTTTAGCGCATTGTTAATTTTCTGCAGTTCAATTTTGGATGCATTGCCGAGGGATTCCAGTACTTCATCATTTTCACGTTCCGTGGCCTGTTCAGCCCAGTCGGCTGACATGCCCTCATGACGAATATCCTTGTCGATAGTGTCGATGCGTTTGCTGGCTTCTTTTTTCAGTGATTCAAGTTTTTGCTTGAAGTGCTTGATGTCTTGCATGATTACCTTTGTATCTGGAGATATCACACCCACCAGATCAGTGAAAGAATCGATGGGTAAACGCTAGTATAATCTGGTATTTTTTGCGATGACCTGGATCAAAGCGCGCATGGAAACAGGCTGTGGTAAGACAGCCGGTAGCTATTAACGGGACCTGTCGATATCACTGACGCAGGCTGGCGATGACTTCGGTGGTTTGCGGACGGATACCACGCCAGATATAAAAGGATTCGGCAGCCTGTTCCACCAGCATGCCCAGCCCGTCGTAAGCACGTAATGCACCACGATCCAGCGCCCATTGTACAAACGCGGTTGGGTTTTTAATGTCGTACATCATGTCGTAACAGATGGAGTTTATACCGAGCACTTCATCGGGGACCGGTGGCACTTCTTTAAGCAGTCCGGCCGAGGTGCCATTAATAATCAGGTCGTATTTTTCATGACCCAGCTCGTTGAAGCTGCCGGCCAGAATATTGCCTACTGCGGAAAAATCCTCGGCCAGCTTTTCCGCCTTTTCCACGGTACGGTTGGCGATACTCAACAGACGCGGTTTTTTTGCCAGCAGTGGTCCAAGTACCCCGCGTACCGCTCCGCCGGCACCAAGGATCAGAATTTTGCGGTGTTCGATCAATACATTGTGATTAATGATCAGGTCGCGGCATAAGCCGATGCCGTCGGTATTGTCGCCGGCTATTTTTCCATCAGGCTGAAAAATCAGGGTGTTCACCGCGCCGGCATCACGTGCTCGCGGACTCAATCTGTCTGCTAATTCAAAGGCCTGTTGTTTAAAGGGTACCGTGACATTGATACCTTTATATCCCTGCGATTGTAATTCGTGCAGCTGATCGGCAAAGTTATCCAGTTCAAACTGTATGGCGCTGTAGCTGATTTGCTGTTCGGTTTCGGCAGCAAATTGCGCCTGTATCTCGGGTGACAGACTGTGACTGATTGGGTGGCCGACAACCGCGTACTGGTCCATTATTTTAACCACTCTGCGACGGTTTTTGCGTAATACGTCAAAATGCCATCCGCACCGGCGCGTTTCATGGAAAGCAGTGCCTCCAGTACACAGGCCTTTTCGTCTATCCAGCCGTTTTGCCCGGCTGCCTTGAGCATCGCGTATTCGCCACTGACATGATAGACGTAAGTCGGGTATTTGAATTCGTCCTTGATGCGACACACAATATCGAGATAGGGCATGCCAGGTTTGATCATGACCATGTCCGCGCCTTCGTCGATATCCAGCGCGACTTCATGCAGGGCTTCATCGCCATTGGCGGGATCCATCTGGTAAGAATACTTGTTGCCACCTCCGAGATTGCCTGAAGAACCCACGGCATCACGAAAGGGGCCATAGAAGCTGGACGCGTACTTAGCCGAGTAGGCCAGTATACGGGTGTTGACATAACCCTCGTCTTCAAGCGTTTCACGAATGGCACCGATGCGACCATCCATCATGTCTGATGGCGCGACGATATCGGCGCCGGCCTCGGCATGGGACAATGCCTGTCGGACCAGTACATCGACGGTCTCGTCATTGGTGACATAACCGTTTTCATCGAGCAGGCCATCCTGCCCATGACTGGTGAAAGGGTCCAGTGCGACGTCGGTAATGATGCCCATTTGCGGTACTTCCTGCTTGATGGCCCTCACCGTTCTTTGTGCCAGTCCATTGGGATTGTAGGCTTCGGCGGCGTCATCGCTTTTGGCCGAGTCCGGGGTGACCGGGAAAATAGCCATTGCCGCTATGCCCAGATCGGCACAGTAACGGGCCTCTTCGACCAGCAGGTCTATGCTTTTTCTTTCCACTCCGGGCATCGAAGCGACAATCTCGGTTTGCCCTTCACCTTCAAGTACAAACACCGGGTAAATCAGGTCGTTCACAGTCAACAGGTTCTCACGCATCAGACGACGGCTGAAATCATCTCTTCTCATTCTTCTGGGACGACGATAAGGAAAAACTGACACGCGTACTCTCCTGACTGATAATATGTTGGCGCTATAAAATAGCATAAATAATATGTTTATATTATGTCGAGAGTTAAAAATGTTAGCTTTATCAGGTTTTAATGAGGCGTCTGATTGATGAACGATCAACTGATGCTGGAATATATCTTTTTCCATGAACAGCCTTATCATCAGTTCAAGCAATTTCTGCAAAGTCGCAATGTAAAGGTTCTGAAAGAAGGCGTTGATCAAACCGACGTGGAAGGGCTGGTTGTCTTTATTGAAGATAGTCTGGATGAGGACCTGAGTGATGACATTGAAGCCTTTTATGATGAAATGATGGAACTCAATGAAGTGCTGGTCGCTGCTGAACAGGATAATGTAAAAATGAGTCAGGTAGGACTGGCCGTATCCTTGTTGGATGGGCGATCAGTGCTCGCCTCCGTGGATCCCGATGTGCTCAATCGGGTGTTGTCGGTGATTTCTCACCAGGAATTAGGGCAACTGGTGGATAATATTGTTGAAGCGGTGGAAAACCCGGATGAGCGTCCGTTGTGTGCCCGCCATGAAGCAAGTAAGCCGGTTTGACGCGTTGCTTGATTCAGGTGTTCTTGATCAGCCAGCGCACCAGGTCTGTCCATAAATGGCTGACTTGCTTCGGGGTGGGCATGATGCCGGCATGAGGAAGCTCCAGGGTAATGACCGGTATGCCAAGATGAATGCCGGCAAAATTACCCAACGAACCCGGGTAGGTACCCATCAGGTTTTTATACAGGTAGCCGATACGTTCCGGAGCATTTTTTCGGTTGGGAGCATCGTAATCGACCAGGTGGTAAGGCGCATGCACTGAGATAATCACATCGGGATTGAAGGCTTCTATCTCGTGAAGTAACCAGCGGGTTTCCGGTTCGCTCAATGGCTTTTCTCCCGGGTAACGTCGTTTGTTGCGGCCGGTTTTTTCTTTCCAGTATTGCAGCGCGGCATTTATTGCAGTGGGATCGGCAAAATTACGATTTAAATCCACGCCGCTGGCATTGCTGCGAGTCTGGTTTTTAATCAGGGCGCCATCCGGATTCATCAACGGCACAACATGCCAGTGAAACAGGCCGGAATGATGTTTTTTCAGGGTATGCATCCATTTGAAGACCACGCTGATGGATGATAACTCGTCGCCATGTATACCCCCGACCAGTAATACACGTGCTTTGGATGTTTTACCCTTAAGCGGCGGGTATTCGCGCAACAATATCGGGAAGCCCTTGATGGATTCATGTCCGGTTAATTCCAGTTGCAGCGTGTCACATTCTTCCTGCGTCACACTGGCCAGCTTGTTGCTGATTTTTGCACAGGCCTGCTGCGGGTCCAGGTGAACGCTTTTATTCGAGTCCGCCCAACTGACGTTGGAAAACAGCCACAGGACGGTTAAAAGGGCGCTGATGCTCCGCTTAATTGTGGTGAATTTCATCACTCGCTATGGCGGCTTCCCTGACCGCGACGGGGATGGTGTCAATCAGGCGCGGGTCAAACGGTTTGGGGATGATGTAATCCTTGCCGAATTCAAGTGAATCCAGGCCGTAAGCATCCAGCACGGATTGCGGTACCGGTTGCTTGGCCAGTTCACTCAGGGCATGCACGGCCGCAATATGCATATCGGTATTGATATGGGTTGCTCGTGCGTCCAGTGCGCCGCGAAAGATGTAAGGAAAACCGAGTACATTATTGACCTGGTTGGGATAGTCACTGCGCCCAGTCGCCATAATCAAATCCTGGCGCGTTTTAAAGGCCAGTTCCGGAAGGATTTCGGGGTCCGGATTGGATAATGCAAACACAATGGGATGATCGGCCATCGAGGCCAGCATTTTGGTGGTGAGGATATTCGGTCCGGAAACCCCGATGAACACGTCAGCCGCCTGCATGGCATCGTCCAGGCTGCGTTTTTCGGTAACCCGCGCGAAAGCATGTTTGTAGTGATTGAGATCCTGGCGCTCGGTATGGATGACGCCTTTGCTGTCGACCAGGGTGATGTTGTCCATGTTGGCACCGAGTGCAACCAGTAAATCCATGGAGGCGATGCCGGCAGCACCCGCACCCACACAGGTAATGCGTGCGTTTTCGAGGGTTTTGCCCTGCAGTTCCAGCGCATTTAACAGGCCGGCAGCTATGATAATCGCGGTACCGTGCTGGTCATCGTGAAATACCGGGATATCGAGTTTTTCGCTCAGTTGGCGTTCTATTTCAAAACAGCGTGGAGCCGAGATGTCTTCCAGGTTGATGCCACCGAACCCCCCGGCAATATTTGCCACGGTGTTGACAAATTCATCCACTTCCTGGGTGTCTACTTCGATATCAAAAACATCGATATTGGCGAAGGCCTTGAATAATACGGCTTTCCCTTCCATCACCGGTTTGCCGGCCAGTGCACCGACGTTGCCCAGCCCGAGAACGGCGCTGCCGTCAGTAACCACTGCCACCAGGTTGCCCTTGGCGGTATAGCGATAGGCAGTATCCGGATTGGCCGCAATTTTGCGGACCGGCTCGGCCACACCTGGGGTGTAAGCGAGTGACAGTTCATGCTGTGAACCGGTGGGTTTTGTGATTTCGATAGCCAGCTTACCGGGCTTGGGATGCTCGTGGTAATCCAGCGCTTCCTGTTTTGCGTTTTTATTCATGTATAGTCAGATGTTGGTACAGCGATAGTCTTGCGGTTTTTTGTATTAGAGCCTGGTGCGCCTGGGTGAAAACGAGTCATATGCCACGGGTCACGCACAAGCTCCATGGCTACGGATTATACAAAAAAAAAGGGTACCCAAGGGCACCCTTTTGCATAGGGGGTGTGACAATTATTTTCCGTAACGTTCGCGGAATTTGTCCACCTGGCGAGCAGACTGCAGTACGTGCTGCTTGCCGGTGTAAAATGGATGAGAAGCACTGGAAACTTCGAGTTTAACCAGGGGGTACTCATTGCCATCTTCCCACTTAATGGTTTCTTTGCTCGTCATGGTGGAGCGAGTCAGGATGGCGAAATCTGATGACGTGTCCTGAAACACAACATCTCTATATTCTGGGTGGATACCTGCTTTCATGTCTTAAGTATGCAACTTGCTCTAAAAGGGCGCGAATTCTGCACTTTTTCAGCACAAAGTGCAAGTATTAATTTTACAGTCAGCGGCATGGGGGAAAACATAAAACACCCGTTTTTTTACCTCTGTATTAGGGACTGCTGAATTTCGTTTATCGCACAAAGTTAAAGTAAAACTTCAGGAATATTCTGAAAATTCCTGTTGCGTTTAGGCTTAGTTATTTTATCCACAAAATCTGTGGATAAGTCTGTGAATAAGACGTCTAAGAAGGGGCGGCGGGTTGATGGATAAAGGTTTTTGTTAAATGGGACAGTTTTTAACCAATCTGTAATTATCTTTAATTATCAATAACTTAAAAATTATTTTATAAAATTAAAATTTTCCAGTGATTTTGGCTTGACAATTTTTATAACTTTTAGCAGCTGTGCATAAAAAAGTGCCATATTAATGAAAATCACTCGGCCTAAAAATGGATTTCGGGTTCAGCCCGGGTGACTTTCGACATATCAACATCCAGAAATA
>JANTFY010000136.1 GCA_024763185.1 Gammaproteobacteria bacterium
AGACAAAGTGGGCATAGGGCCGGGCAACTTGTTGTTTTCATCGGCACAACTGGACTGGTTAAAAACGCTCAAACAGCTTCGGCCTGAATTTGAGGTTCAGGCTATCCTGGGGCTTTTTCCACAAGATCCCATTAATTTCGATGACCCATTTTTCGATACCTATAATCCACGTTATACCCGTGTTTCACTCGAACAGTTTGAGCAACAGGTGCGGCTGGGCATCAAGTTGAATCCTTACACGGTCAACGATGAAACGATGATCAAGCAACTGATTGAAGTCGGTGTAAGCGGCCTTATCACAGATTTTCCACAACGAGTACCGCGATGAATAAAACTCCCGTCACCTTAACCAGGCTCCGCTTTTGTATCGTTAACTGCTACCCACGAAGCAGCCGTGAAAAATTTGACCAGGCAAATGTTGGTCACCCACACGATATGCTGCAGGATTTTTTACGTCGTGAAGCGCCCAACGCGAGTAGCGATATCGTTTATGTAGCCGATGAAGACTTCGCGCTGCCGGTTGGCAAAGGCATTGATGACTTTGATGGGTTTCTATGGACCGGTTCCGACCTGACGGTTTATCACCAGGATGATCCGCGTGTGGCTGGCCAGATTGAATTTGCCCGAACTTTAATGAATAACGGCGCAGCCAGTTTTGGCAGTTGCTGGGGGTTGCAGATGGCCGCACTGGTGGGGGGAGGTCACGTTGAGGTTAACCCGAACGGCAGGGAATGGGGCATTGCGCGGGATATCGAATTAAGTGAAGCAGGAAAGCAATCCATCATGCTGGCAGGAAAGCCGACCAGGTTTGATGCGTTTATCATGCACCTGGATGAAGTGACCCGTTTACCGCCGGGTACGCAATCACTCGGTGGCAATGCGCACACGGGCATTCAGGCTGCGGTGGTTGAGCAGGGTGAAGCGTCGTTCTGGGGTACCCAGTATCATCCGGAATATAATCTGTATGAAATGGGGCGGCTGATTGCGGCCAGGGCTCCCGCCCTGGTGGCAGAGGGGCATTTTGAAAATGAGCAGGCCGTGGCTGCTTATGCTGCGGACATGCAAGCCCTGCATGTCAATCCGGATTCAAAGAAATTGCGTTCGCGCCTCAAGGTGGGAGATGACATTATCGATCCCCAGATCCGTGAAATCGAATTACGCAACTGGCTTAAGTTTATTGAATCGCGAGTCAGTTAGTTAACTGCTGGCCTGGGTAATAGCGTAATAACCTTGAGTAACTAGAGCTTTCGTAGATGTTCTTTCATCTACCAGGGAGCAAACGGGAAATCCATCGGTTCACTGATCTGATGCACATCACGGCTCATAGAGCTGGTACTGGCGGTTATTTGTTTCACTGACTGGTTCATCTCGTAAACATTCTGGGTCATGACTTCAACACTGGCATTGAGACGTTCCACATTGGTACTCATGTTCCTGGTGTCCATCTTCATGCTGGAGATGTTGTTATCCATGCTGTCTATCTTCGTTACCAGGGTAGAAATCTGCCCGGTCATGACCTCAATATTTTTAGAGAGTGTAGCCATATGAGTGGACATTTCACCCAGGTTTCTTTCCATTTTGGGGTCAATATGAGAAGTCAGGGTGTCCATATCCGCGGTTAAGTTATAAATCAAGTAGAATCCGGATATGCCCAAAACTGCCATGACCAACAATGACGGATAGACCAGGCGTTCCCAGCGCGTAATGCTGGTATTAAAAGAACGAAAAAACTGGGTGAGCGTAATTTCCAGTTTCACCATGGCCTTCTGCTCGGGTGACAGATTCTTCACATCAGCTTCAAAGGTTCTGGGATCTTTTTCAAACATTAGGGAATTCCTTGGTAGATGGCATCAACGCAGAAAAAACCTGGAAGTCTTACAGTTTTCTTGCAGCGAAGGTTCAAAGTATTTCGTTTTATCGGTATCCGAAGCATGAATAAACCAGGCAACTAAATCTTAATACTGTATCAAAAAATCTAAACGTCGATTCACGCGGGTTCAGTATATTACCAGATACTGCTTATAACCACATAAAAAACCATAGATTGATTGAACAATCCCGTTCCCGTGATTTGACCAGGAGGTTGTTTCAATATCAGTTTTAGATACAGGGTGTGCCTTTAATATTTTAGATATCACTTGACTAGACCGACCGGTCAACTATAATCGCCAGCATGAAATCCCAACTCGATACCCGCGACCGTATTCTTGCCAAAGCACGTGAGCTTTTTCACGCCAACAGTTATGCCGATATCGGCATCAAGCAGATTTGTGAGGCCGCCGCGGTGCAAAAAGGCAGCTTTTATCATTTCTTCCCCTCCAAGCGGGACCTGGTGCTGGCGGTGATCGATGACATGGCCGAGGACTGGGCGCACGGTTTTGTGAAAGAGGCATTCGACCAGGATTTACCACCCATGGAGCGGCTGGATTACCTGATCGATGCCGCCTATTACTGGCAAAAAGCGGCCAAGGATCTCGAGGGGCGCATGCCGGGTTGCCTGTTTGGTAACCTGGTGCTGGAAGTCAGTACACGCGACGATATCCTGCGTGCAAAACTGAGCCGGGTCTTTGATAAAACCCAGCAACGCTTTGAAGATACGCTGAAGCAGGCTGTGGAGCAGGGTGCCATCAGCCCGCTGGACACCGGTTTAACCGCCCAGGCCATGTTGTCCTACCTGGAAGGCATGATTCTGCTGGCCAAGTCGCGCAATGAACCCGAAGTGATTCAAAAGCTCGGTCCTGCCATTAAAGGTATTCGTATCGAACTGCTGAATTAAAAAAATTTTGTCACTAAGTTGACTGACCGGTCAACTATTTTAATAGGAGAAAACCATGAGTATTGAAATATCACAAACGTTGGATGCCCGCGGACTGAATTGCCCTTTGCCCATTTTGCGCACCAAAAAGGCGATGGCACAGTTAAACAGTGGTGATGTGCTGGAGGTGACGTCAACCGACCCCGGTTCATTGAAGGATATGGAATCCTTCTGCACCCAGACCGGCAACGAACTGCTGGCTTCCAATCAGTCTGGCAGCGATTTTGTTTTCCAGATTCGTAAACAGTAGGAGACAGTCATGAATGCCGCACAACAACTGGGCATGCCCCAGGAATTATTAAACAACTGGTTCGATGAACGTTTCGAGCAGAAGATGGCCGAACATGACGCCGCTAAAACCCCGGCGATGACGATTATTGCGACCAAGGGTACGCTGGATATGGCCTATCCGCCCTTCATCCTGGCATCGACGGCCTCGGCACTGGGTTGGGACGTGTCCATATTTTTTACGTTTTACGGATTAAACCTGCTCAAGAAAGATCTCGATTTACAGGTCACCCCGTTGGGTAACCCGGCCATGCCGATGAAATTGCCGAATGGCCTGGAAATGCCGGTCCCCACCTCGGTGATGGCGCTGATGCCGGGCTTTCAGAGCATGGCCAGTTCGATGATGAAAAAGACCATGAACAATAAAGGCATTGCCACTATTCAGGAGTTGCGCGAGTTGTGCGTGGAAGCGGATGTCAGCCTGGTTGCCTGCCAGATGACCGTGGACCTGTTTGATGATCGCAAGGAGGATTACATTCCCGAGGTCAGTGAATGGGTCGGGGCGGCGAGTTTTCTGCCCACGGCTTTGAAGGCGGATGTGAACCTGTTTGTTTAGGGGTCTTGTAAACGACCCGGTTGTCGTCAAATCTTGATGACGACCGGGTGGCTTTTACGCCTCGTAGGTTTCTCTTCTGTGCACGTAGGAATGTACCAGTTTATCCATGCGTGATTTGTCGAATTCTCTTAAACCGCTTAACACCATGCGTTTACAACCCTGTCCGGCCTTTTGTCCGGCACTGAACAGGTCGTATTCCAGCGTGACATTGCCGCGTTTGCCTTCCACCTGTAATTCCCTTGAGCTGAGTTCCAGGTTAATTTGATCGATATCCAGCGTATCCAGCTCGAAACTCATGCTTTCGTAGATAATCAACGGCCGGTCCGGGTTGATCATGACATTCTGTTGCGACATCAATGGCACCAGTATATGCGGAAAGGCCTGGCTGGAAAATTCCACGTAATTCTTGGTCAGGGATTCAATCAGGCCCTGATTGGTAGAGATATTGCCTGCACATTCGATGGCCAGGAATTTTTTATGGTTTTCGTCCAGTATGGCCAGGTGTTCGCTATCGCACTCCGGCAGGATCAAATTTTTATTCTCACTCACCATGCCGGAAAAATTGAAAATCATTTTTTGACGTAGCCCGTAGTGGTGGATGATGACCGAAAACAATAAATCTCCCGGTACGCAGAATCGCTTGGAATCCGCATCATGAATCGGGTTAAAATCCCCCGCCACATTTTTAGCGAAATCACTGGCCTGTTGTCGGGTGAAGGAGAGCTTAGCCTCGTTCAGCTGGTAGTAGTCTTCAATTTTCATGAAAGTGCCGGGGATATAAAAGCGCGCAATGATAACATGAATCAATTTTCATGTGGGCACCGGCCTGGGCCGGCGAAAACCAATACCCTGTAGAAACCATTCTTATGCTGAAACTTGAAAACCTGGCGTTACGACGCGGCCCGTTGCTGCTGTTTGAAGAGGTTGATCTTAGCGTGCACGCCGGGCAGAAGCTGGGCCTGACCGGCGCCAATGGCTGTGGCAAATCGTCCCTGTTGGGTTTGATCATGGGCGAGTTGCAGGCGGATGAAGGCGAATTTTACCTGGCATCGGACTGGGTGATTGCACACGTTTCGCAGGAAACCGAATCGCTTGAACGCAGCGCGATAGAGTTCGTGATGGATGGCGACCAGGAGTTGCGTGAATTGCAGGACCGGCTGCAACATGCCGAGCAACAGCAGGATGGGCATGAGATATCGGCCTGTCATGTACGGCTGGAAGAGATTGACGGTTACCAGGCGTACAGTCGTGCCGCGCGTCTGTTAACCGGCCTCAGTTTCAGCGAAGCCGACCTGCAACGGCCCATGAACGATTTTTCCGGCGGTTGGCGCATGCGCCTGAACCTGGCGCGTGCACTGATGTGTCGGTCCGACCTGCTGTTACTGGATGAACCCACCAATCACCTGGACCTGGATGCGGTCATCTGGCTGGAGCAATGGCTCAAGCGTTACCCTGGAACCCTGATCATGATTTCACACGACCGCGATTTCCTGGACGCCGTGGTGACCAGTATTGCCCATGTCGAGCAACAGCATATACGTCTGTACAAGGGCAATTATTCAGCCTTTGAAAAATTGCGAGCCGAACGCCTGGCGCAGCAGCAAAGCAACTACGAAAAACAGCAGAAAACCATCAAGCATATGCAGGCCTTTGTCGACCGCTTCAAGGCCAAGGCGACCAAGGCCAAGCAGGCGCAGAGCCGGGTCAAGGCGCTGGAGCGCATGGCATTGATTGCACCGGCACATGTCGACTCTCCGTTTAAATTTGAATTTGCCGAACCGGACGTGCTACCCGGATTCTTGATGCGCATCGATGACGTCAGTGCCGGCTATGCGCAAGTGAGTGTTTTGCAAAAGGTGAACCTGTCGTTACTACCGGGTGAACGCATTGGTTTGCTGGGTTTAAACGGCGCCGGTAAATCGACGTTGATCAAATTGATAGCCGGGGAGATTGAGCCTCAGTGCGGCCGAATAGAACGTGCCAAGGACCTCAAGGTGGGCTACTTTGCCCAGCATCAGCTCGAACAACTGGATGTGCAGGCCTCGGCATTATTACACCTGCAACGCATCGACCCCCTGGCCAGCGAAAAAGCCATGCGTGCCTACCTCGGAGGTTTCAATTTTCAGGGTGACAAGGTACTGGAACCGGTGGGCCCGTTCTCGGGGGGTGAAAAAGCGCGCCTGGTGCTGGCCCTGCTGATCTGGCAAAAACCCAACCTGTTGCTGCTCGATGAACCCACCAATCACCTCGACCTGGAAATGCGCCTGGCACTGAATAATGCGATTCAATCCTTTTCCGGCAGCGTGATACTGGTCTCGCACGATCGTCACCTGCTGCGTACCGTGTGTGATGATCTGTTGTTGGTGGATCAGGGCAAAGTACAGACTTTCAAACAGGACCTGGATGATTATCCGCGTTGGCTGGCGGACAGAAAAAACCAGCAGCTCGACAGTGGATCGAAAAGTGTCCGCAGCGGGTTGAGCAAGAAAGAAAAAAAGAAACTGGAAGCCGAGTTTCGCAAAAGCGTACAGCCGCAACTCAATCGCCAGAAGCGGCTGGAACGCGCCATGGAAAAAAACCAGCAACAACTCAAACAGGCAGAACAGCAACTGGCGGACAGCGATATGTACCTTGCAGAACACAAGGACCGGTTACAGAATACCCTGTTCGAACAGGCGCGTCTGAAGAAGGAACTGGAAGAGGTTGAAATGGAATGGTTCGAGATCAGCGAGGAACTGGAGCAATTACAGGCGGACTTTGAAGCCTCGGTTTAGCTGTAAAGGCCTGGAAAATATCCTAGATCATTAAATTTACATGTCGACATGATCTGACAGCAGACATTGTGTTGTGCACCGTAATAGTC
>JANTFY010000137.1 GCA_024763185.1 Gammaproteobacteria bacterium
GGTGCCGTTGTCGGTGATAGGGAGAGGGTGGGTGCCGACGTATATGGTGTGATTCGCACCTGCGGTCCCAGCATGAGTCCGTTTAATGCCTGGGTTGCATTAAAAGGACTGGAAACCCTGTCATTAAGGATGAAGGCCCATTCTGCCAATGCTCTTAAACTGGCTAGATTTCTCGATCAACATGAAAAAATAGAAAAGGTCTACTACCCGGGGCTGCAAAGCCATGAGCAGTATGATTTGGCCACCCGCCAGCAATCGGGTTATGGCGGTATTGTGTCTTTTCAGGTTAAAGGGGGCAAAGACGAGGCCTGGAACCTGGTGGATAAAACGCGCATGTTATCCATTACGGCAAACCTGGGTGATACCAAGACCACGATTACCCATCCGGCGTCGACCACACATGGTCGCTTGACGGATGAGCAACGTCAAGCGGCCGGTATCAGTGATAACCTGATTCGCATTGCCGTGGGCCTGGAAGACATTGAAGATATCCAGGTCGATATAGCGCGTGGCCTTGAGTAATACCTTGTCCGCGTCACTTTATCAGCAGGTATACCGGGCAATCCTGCAGGCTGATCCACAATTAAAGTGCCAGCAAACCCAGCAGCTGTTCGAGGACTGGAATCGGGGTTTGCTTGTCGGGGAAAATGATTGTCCCATTGAGGATATCGACATACCGGGACGACCACCTAAGCCGGAACTGGTCAATCCACGCGAAGTGCCACGTCGTTCATTGTCTACTGAGCAGGGCCGACGGGTCATGCTGCATTCTTTTGCCCATATTGAGTTTAATGCCATCAACCTGGCGCTGGATGCGGCCTACCGGTTCCGTGACATGCCCAATGAGTTCGTCGGCGACTGGTTACAGGTCGCCCGGGAAGAAGCGCAGCATTTTATGCTGATCAATGATTATCTGGCCGACCTGGGTTCTTACTATGGCCAGTTCAAGGCACATAATGGCTTATGGGATATGGTATGCAAAACCCGTCATGACGTGTTGCATCGCATGGCCCTGGTGCCGCGTGTTATGGAGGCGCGGGGGTTGGACGTGACACCAGGCATGATGGATAAATTTCGCCAGGTGGGTGATACCAGAGCGGTTGAAATTTTACAAATCATCTACCGGGAAGAGATCGGTCATGTGGCCATAGGTAATCGCTGGTATCGGTATTGTTGTGATCAACGTGAACTCGATGCGCATAAAACGTTCAAACAACTGATCGAAACCTATTTTGCCGGTAAATTGCGAGGGCCTTTCAACTGGCCGGCCCGCCTGCAAGCAGGATTTGAAGAAGATGAACTCACCGTTCTGGAAAATTGTACCTAGCCATGCACAAACAGAATGATTTTAAGCCGATTTTCGAAAGAGCCGCCAGGCGCAAGGGCGGTGAAGACGCGCTGTTTTCCCTGTTGCCAAAAGTGGTTGATGCTGAGTCGCTGATACGAAAACCGGACAGTTATTTCCTGCAGGAAATGACGCGCAGTGTCTTTCAGTCCGGTTTTGTATGGCGTGTGATCAATCATAAATGGCCATCCTTCCAGCAGGCTTTCCTGGATTTTGATCCCGCCCGTTTAATGAAATTGTCGGATGAGCAGTGGGAGGCTTATATTCACGATAAACGGATTGTACGCCATCGCCAGAAGATCAGGGCACTTCGCCATAACCTGTGGTTTGTCCATGATATTTCCGTTCAGCACATGGGTTTTGGACGCTTCCTGGTGGAATGGCCGAAAACCGATTTAACTGGATTGTTTCGATTTTTGAAACAAAAAGGCAGCCGTCTCGGTGGTAATACCGGACAGTATTTTTTGCAGCATGTCGGGGTTGATAGTTTCGCACTGACGCGCGACGTGGTGGCTGGGTTACAGTTGTACGGGCTGGATATCCGCGACACGCCGAGCAGTTTAAAAGACCTGAACAAGATTCAACAGACCTTTAACCAATGGCATGAGCAAAGCGGATTGCCTTATTTCCACCTGAGTATGATTCTGGCTTTTTCGGTGGGTGAGAACCGCGTACAGGTTTAGGTTTTACCCGTTTACCCTATACAACCCTGCTGTCCACCAGGGTGAATTCACCGTTATTCCAGCTCAGATAACTGGGTTCAGGATGCCAATCTCCGAGCGTGATGCGTTGTTTGTTTTCAGCCAGCGGCTGAATGCCCGGTCGATGGGTATGCCCATGGATCAGGATGTCCACGTTCAGGTTTTTCATGGTCTGTTCCACGGTCTGCGGGTTTACATCCATGATGGCATTTTTTTTGTGCTGCATTTCGGCACCGCTTTTTTCGCGCAGGGCGTTTGCTATCGCCTGGCGTTCCGTCAAAGGTTTGGCTAGAAAATTCTGTTGCCATTCAGGATCTCTGACCAGTTTGCGAAAGTTTTGATAATCCACGTCATCGCTGCACAATAAATCACCGTGCATTAAGGCAACTTGTGCTGAGCCGAGTTGAAAGACGGTTGGGTCCTCTAGCAGTGTCAGGTTGACACGCCGGGCGAGCTGTTCCCCGACCAGAAAATCGCGGTTGCCGTGCATGAAATAAAGTTCGGTGGAAAGCGAGAGATGGTGCAATGCATCTAACACTCTGCTGTATTCCTGTGCCGGGTCATCATCACCCAGCCAGACTTCAAACAGGTCACCCAGAATGTATAAAACCCGGGCCCTTCGAGCCCGGGTTTCGATAAAGTTCAGAAAGTTTTCTGTAATCCCCGGTTGGCTCTGATGCAAGTGCAGATCAGAAATGAACAGGATTTCAGATAACTCCGGCACGCTATTTTCTAGTGGCACCGGTAATGGTAATGGTTTCCAGCGGCACATCCTGATGGCCACCCTTGTTGCCGGTTTTAACCGCGGCAATTGCATCCACCACGTCCATACCGTCGGTCACCTTGCCAAAAACAGCATAGCCCCAGCCCTGCATGGTTTCACTCTTGAAGTTCAGGAAATCATTATCCTTGTGGTTGATAAAAAACTGCGATGTGGCTGAATGTGGGTCGCTGGTACGGGCCATGGCCAGTGTGCCACGATCATTTTTAAGGCCGTTGTTGGCTTCGTTTTCGATTGGGGCGCGTTTGCTCGGTTTGTCAGCCATGTCGGCCGTAATACCGCCACCCTGGATCATGAAGTTAGGGATAACGCGATGAAAGGTGGTGTCCACAAAATAACCGTCATCAACATAGGCCAGGAAATTGGCGGTTGAATTCGGTGCATTTTTGGCATCCAGTTCAATGGTGATATTGCCCATCGTGGTTTCCAGAACCACAACAGGATTGCTGTTTGTTTCGTCATTCATGGTTTTTTCGCCTTTAACAGTGGTAAACATTGCAAGAGACAGGATGGCTGCAATCACAACAAATAAAGAAGGGAGTGTTTTTTTCATCAGCATTCCTATGATCTGGCTATTTATAAAGTGGCGGCATTCTAACTGATTTGAGGGTAAGGATGGAAGAGCAGGCAGGTTATCTGCAGGCAATGAAATCTATGCATTTTTACAGTGACTGTTTTACACTGCGCACAATTTCAAAGTGATGATGTTAGCGATCCATGTTAAAGATTTTCAACAGCCTCAGCGGTCAAAAAGAAACCTTCACCCCCATTGAGCCGGGCAAGATCCGCATGTATGTGTGCGGCATGACGGTTTACGATTACTGTCATATCGGTCATGCCCGCGTGTTGGTGGTTTTTGATGTGGTATACCGCTTCCTTAAACACCTGGGGTATGAGGTCACCTATATTCGTAATATTACCGATATTGATGACAAGATTATTCAGCGCGCGAATGAAAATGACGAGGATTTTCATGCACTGACGACGCGTTTTATCCAGGCCATGCACGAGGATGCCGATGCGCTGGGCGTTTTGAGGCCGACCAGTGAGCCCAAAGCCACGGATAACATGCCGGCCATTTTAACCATGATCGATACCCTGGTGGAAAAAGGCTATGCCTACCAGGCCGACAACGGCGATGTGTATTTTGCAGTGGAAAAATTTAAGGATTACGGTCAGCTTTCCGGAAAACGCATCGAGGATCTGCGCGCCGGGGAACGGGTTGACGTGGACACCCATAAACGTGATCCGTTGGATTTCGTGCTATGGAAAAAAGCCAAGGTGCATGAACCGGCCTGGGATTCCCGCTATGGTGACGGTCGGCCCGGTTGGCATATTGAATGTTCGGCCATGTCGACCGAAATGCTGGGGCATCATTTTGACATCCATGGCGGTGGCCAGGATCTGCAGTTTCCTCACCATGAAAATGAAATCGCGCAAAGTGAATGTTGTTATGGTGAAAAATTTGTCAATTACTGGATGCATAACGGCTTCGTGCGGGTGAATGAAGAAAAAATGTCCAAATCACTGGGCAACTTCTTTACCCTTCGTGATGTGTTGAAGGAATATCGCGCTGAAGAGATACGCTATTTCATTTTGAGCAGTCACTATCGTAGCCCGCTCAATTATTCCGATGAACAGCTGGACCTGGCACGCAGTGCGTTGGCGCGCCTGTATAATGCGCTGCTGGATGTGCAGCCGTCTGAAAAACCGACTGAGTCGGACTACCAGGCCCGTTTTGATGCCGCCATGGAAGATGATTTCAATACCGCCGAGGCCATGGCCGTGTTATTTGATCTGGCTCGCGAATTGAACCGGGTTAAAGTCGAGCATAGCGGACAGGCCCCCGAACTGGCTGCATTGCTCAAGTATCTGGCCAACCTGATCGGCCTACTGGAAGCTGATCCTGCGCAATACCTGAAATCAGCGGTCTCTGAAAACGACATGTCGGACCAGGATATTGAGCAAAAAATAGCCCGGCGTCAGCAGGCCAAACAGGAAAAAGACTGGGCGCTGGCCGATCAGATTCGCGACGAACTGGTGGCCGCCGGAATAGCCCTGGAAGACAGTCCCGAAGGTACCCGCTGGAAAAGAACTTAAGATAGGAAAACTGGCACCAATTTACTGCTAAAGGTTGATTGACGCCTACGCGGGATTTGCGTATCATTCCGCGCCTTGCTGGCAGATCAGTGCATTTGTCGGTCATGTCGGGGTGTAGCGCAGCCTGGTAGCGCAACTGCTTTGGGAGCAGTGGGTCGGGGGTTCGAATCCCTCCACCCCGACCAGTTTTAAAAGTAAAGTGTTCGGAGAAAAATTTAAATATTAAATTTTTCAGTGAATGGGATGAGAACCCAGAAGGGGTTCGACAAAATCGTCCGGAACGATTTTGAGCGCACACAGTGCGGCCCGTAAGGGTTAAATACATGGATGTATTTTATAATCCCTCCACCCCGACCAATATTAAAGTGGCAAGTTGATAGTAAAGATCCATTAGACGGCAGTCTGAATATGCGCCCGTAGCTCATTTGGATAGAGCATCGGCCTTCTAAGCCGAGGGTAGCAGGTTCGAATCCTGCCGGGCGTGCCATTCTAATTACCCCAGCTTGCCACTGGGGTAATTAGAATGGTCTGGTTGATAAGGAAGCGGACCTGAAGTTCGACAAAATCGTCAGGATTGATGCATGGATGCATCGTAGTAGAGCAATGCAGGAGCAATTGCCGAGCGATTTTGAACGCACGTAGTGCGGCCCGAAGGGCAAAATACAGGGAGGTATTTTGTAATCCTGCCGGGCGTGCCATTTTATGTTCAGTCCCATAGGGTCGGAACTTAAAGAAGTAATGTTTTTTATGGTGGGCGTAGCTCAGTTGGTAGAGTGCAAGATTGTGGCTCTTGTTGTCGTGGGTTCGATCCCCATCGTCCACCCCATATTCATCGTGCATCTTAAAGTTAAGGTGCACTTTTTTTATTGGAAGGAAGTTGTCATCGACTTGAACCAGGTGATGCTGCTTGAATCAAATAAATAGAAGCCATTTGCGGAAGTGGTGAAATTGGTATACACGCCAGATTTAGGTTCTGGTGCCGCGAGGCGTGAGAGTTCGAGTCTCTCCTTCCGCACCATTTTTTAATCCCCCAACATTAATATTCACGAGTTTTCATCATGCAAGTATCTATCGAATCCCTGGAAGGTCTGCAACGCAAAATGACGGTGCAAGTGCCTGCCGAAAAGATTGCAACGGCGATTGACCAGAAACTGAAACAACTCAGTAAAACCGTCAAGCTGGATGGTTTTAGGCCGGGAAAGGTGCCAGTCAGCGTGGTGAAACAGAAATTTGGTGCGCAAGTTCGCAGTGAAGTGACGGGTGATGTCATAGAGTCTTCTTACCGCGAAGCATTGACCCAGGAAAAGATACGTCCAGCCGGTATGCCGGATATACAACCGGTCGATGCTGATGATAGTGAGGGCATGGCCTATAGTGCCACGTTTGAAGTCTATCCCGAGATCAGTGCTGTAGAACTGGATTCGATTGAAGTTGAGAAGCCTGGCGCTGAGATTACGGATGCCGATGTCGATGCCATGATCAATAAACTGTTGGAACA
>JANTFY010000138.1 GCA_024763185.1 Gammaproteobacteria bacterium
TGTTTGCGTATACAACCGCGTTATCCAGAGAGCCGTTTGCTGCGCCTACGCCACAAGCATTACCCGAGTTGCTTACGAAGATATCAGTTGCGCCACACGCAAAACCGGCAGCATCGCCTTGAACACCCGCAGTGATTTGACCGAAGTCACCTTTCAGGCCAACGTAAGATTTGTCGTTTGACCAACCAGTCTGCTCGTGATCAGCATTGTCATGCTCCATTTCCAGCTTGGCGATACCAGTCATGCCGTTACCCAGATCTTCTGAAGCATTCACATTGATAACCAGCTTGCCAGATTCTAAACCAATTTCACCTTGGCTTTGCAGGTTCAGACGAATGTTACCACCAAAAGTGGTGTCAGCAGTTGCTACGCCAGAAGCCAGCACTGCAGATACAGCAGAAGCGATTACTAATTTTTTCATGAGTTATACCCTCAATTAAGTTAAAAATTACAGTTAAAATTAAATATATTTAGTTTTTACGTTTGTGGTGTGTTTTACAACACGATGCGAATATTACTCCATATTTTTATTTTTGCAACACTAAATTAATAAAAAAACAACATTTTTGTATTTCTTATTCTGAATGAGCCATTGTGTGTGAGATGCATCACGATTTATGTTGCTTTTTAACAACATATTTTGAGTTTTTATGCCAGTTAGCACGTCACCGCTACCCTCAATCCGTCAAATTTACAACAAATCTTGATCAGTAACCACTTTTGCCGCTTTGAGACTCGACAGACTAAAAGCCGTAGGCCCCTGTTTACTAGGCAATTCGTTCAATCCATTGCATAATTCATCAATCGACTTCCGCTATCACTAATCTTTAACTTGATATTTTCTGCATGAAACAATTATTCGACTTCTTCCCTATCCTGCTGTTTTTTATTGTCTACAAGTTCTATCTGGATATCCCACCCGGGTTCATTCTTTCCATTAATGAGCTAATGCCATTCATGGGGCTTGAACCCGGTAATAACAAATATGCGATTTACCTGGCCACCCTCGCCGCTATTGTCGCCACCCTGATCCAGGTGTTGTTGACCGCTATCATCAGTAAAAAAGTGGAAAAGATGCATATCATCACCCTGATCCTGTTACTGGTGTTTGGTGGTGCGACCCTGGTTCTGAAAGACCCGGTGTTTATCAAGTGGAAACCCACCGCGATCAACTGGTTATTTGCCCTGGTATTCCTGGGTAGCCAGTTCATCGGCGCAAAAACGCTGGTTCAGCGTATGATGGGGCACGCCCTTGAGATAGAAGACAGCAGCGTATGGACACGGTTGAATCTTGCCTGGGTTGGCTTTTTCATCTTCTCCGGCATTGCCAACCTGGTGGTGGCCTTTAACTTCAGTGAGGATATCTGGGTCGATTTCAAGTTATTCGGCCTGATGGGCCTGACCCTGATCTTCGTGGTTGGCCAGGCTTTTTACCTGGCTCGCTATCTACCGACCGACCAACAACCCACAGCGCGTAAATAACGCTACTTCACAACTTATATATAAGGTTACATAAAACATGTTATATAGCATCGTTGCAACCGACAAAGAAAACAGTCTGCAAGACCGCCTGGCCGTACGCCCACAGCATGTTGCCAGACTACAGGCACTTAAAGATCAGGGGCGTCTCATACTCGCCGGGCCAAACCCGGCCATCGACAGCCCGGACCCAGGTGCAGCCGGTTTCAGCGGCAGCCTGATCGTGGCTGAATTTGACAGCCTGGCCGATGCCAGGGCCTGGGCCGATGACGACCCCTACATCAAGTCGGGGGTATACCAATCTGTCTTGGTGAAACCCTTTAACAAGGTATTGCCCTGACTCTAGACGCATTACAGACTCATTCTTTTTTACTCATTCAAATACAAACTATCGGATTAAACTCTTATGCGGTTACTACAACTGATTATTTTTATGGCACTTGCCCCCTTTTTTATGCTTTCACATGCGGAATCCTCAAATCCGGTTCTGGCCAGAGTCAATGGTGTGGATATCACTGAAAACGAGGTTAAACATTTTATCTCCAAGCAGGTTAAATCCATCCCTGCCCAAGTGGCCCTGCAGGAGATGATTAACGTGGAGTTGCTGGCACAGGCCGCGCGCAATGAAAACCTGATGAAGGATGAAACACTGCAACTGGAAATCAAACGGACCACTTCGGCCCTGATTGCATCCCATTATCTGCAAGAGCATCTGCGCAAGTTGGAGATATCCGAGCAGGCACTTAAACAACGCTATGAGAAGGAATACCTGAATAAACCCCAGAACGTCGAGTACAACGCGAACCACATCCTGGTAAAAAGCGAAACCGAAGCGCAGGACATTATCAAACAGCTGCAAGGTGGCGCTGAATTTGCCGAACTGGCCAAGTCACTATCCATCGGTCCCAGCGGCAAGGACGGCGGTGCATTGGGCTGGTTTAAATCCACCGATATGGTCGCCCCCTTCTCCCAGGCCACGATGAAACTGAAAGCCGGCGAATATTCCACTGAACCGGTTAAAACCCAGTTCGGCTGGCATGTCATTTTTCTCAATGACATTCGCACCATCGAGCCCGAACCCTTTGAAGCGGTGAAAAAGCAACTCTCCACCGCTATTGCGGCTGAAAGCATCAGTAATAAACTGAAAGTTTTACGTGACAAGGCTTTTATCAAGCTCAAGTAAAATGAACGACTCCAGACCCCGTTGTGTTTTTCTGGATCGTGACAGTATCGACTGTCACGACCTGGATCTATCCGCTATTGAAAGCGATACCCGGCTGACAAGTTTTACCAGTTGTAATAGCGATGAAGTCCTGACTAAAAGTACAGGGGCGGACATTCTCATTGTAAACAAGGTTCAACTGACTCGTGATCATTTTGAACATCTGCCGGACTTGAAACTGGTTTGCATCATTGCCACCGGCACTAATAATGTGGACCTGGCAGCTGCCAGCGATCATGGTGTAGTTGTCCGTAACGTACAAAACTATGCGGCGGCTTCGGTCAGCCAGCATGTGTTTCTGCTGATACTGTCCCTGATCCGGCGTTTCACCGAGTACCAGTCGGATATCAAGCAGGGCGCATGGCAAGAACAGGACCAGTTTTGCCTGTTAAGCCATCGCATGGAGGAATTAAACGGCAAAACGCTGGGCCTGATCGGCTACGGTCATATTGCCAAGGCGGTTGAAAAAATTGCACTGGCTTTCGGCATGAAGGTCATCATTGCCCAGAGCCTGGCACCCCATGCGGTTGAAACACCCGGCAGGTTGCCGCTGGATGAAGTTCTACAAACGGCCGATATCATCAGCCTGCATTGCCCGCTGAGTGAACAGACAAGAAACCTGATCACAGGCAAACAGTTTGCGCTGATGAAATCTTCTGCCCTGATCATCAATGCAGCGCGCGGTGGCATTGTTAATGAAGCCGATTTGCTCGATGCATTACACGACGGTCAAATAGCCGGCGCCGGCATTGACTGCCTGGAGCATGAACCGCCCCTGCCGGATGACCCCCTGATGGCTGCCGCGCTGCCTCAACTGATCATTACCCCGCATAATGCCTGGGGCACGTTACAGGCCCGGCAACGTCTGGTCGATGGAGTGGCCGGTAATATTCGACATTTCCTGGCCGGCCAGATCACTAACCAGGTCAAAGCCTGAACCCTATCCATGAGCGCCCGTTTTTTTCTTTTGTGTGGTTTGTTACTGATGATGATCGGTGTGATCAGCGGGGCTTTTGGCGCGCATGCGATAAAAAACACGGTTTCCATAACCTATCAGCAAACCTGGCAAACGGCCACCGAGTATCTTTTTTATCACGCGCTGGGGCTCATTGCTTTAGGCAGTTATTACCGGGATAAATCCCTGGATCGCTGGGCCAGAGCCAGCGGGCTGCTTTTTATGCTGGGTATTGTCTTGTTTTCGGGAAGTCTGTATCTGCTAGTGCTAACAGGTCAGTCATCATTGGGCATGATTACACCCTTTGGTGGCACTTTTTTTATTCTGGGCTGGGCTAGCTGGTTGGTGTCCGCAGGCTTTTCGGGTCAAACCTAATTACCACGCTTTAAAACCTGGTTACTCATTTCACGCAGTAACTTGTCTTCTTTTTCTATACGTGAAGCCATGGCTTCGCCAAGCAGGGAAAGGTCATTGGCTAACGGTATCAGGCTGTCTTGATCATCCGCACCTTCGTATTTATCGTTGAATTCAACAAAGTAGTCGGTGGTTCGTGATATGACAGGATAAACCTCGTGGGCAATGGCTTTGATGGATTGACGCCGTTCCTTGCCATCCATGATGCGCTGATAAATTTCAAAATGTCCCAGAGCCGCATAATCGACCAGCATCTGGTTAAACTGCTTGAGTTTGGCAAGAATATCCTCGATGGGAGCAGCCCCTGCATCCAGCGCTGCCAGTTCACAATAACCCACCAACACTTCCTGGCGTTCACCAAGCAACTCATTGATGGTATGCGATAAACGAGACCGTCGATCATCCTCTTCGGAAATCTTTTGAGCGATTTCCCTGATGGTATGAATCTGAGATTCTGACATGTTTACTCTCTTTGTTTTTCTCTTTGTTTATTATTGTCGCGCCGGGTGTTAATGCAAACTGCTTGATTGATCAATACTCAGCACCAAATCTTCAATGCCCTGGCCTTTCATGGAAACACTGCCTGATCGTCGCTGCTCTCCATCCATCGAAAAATCGAATACATACAGGCGACATAATGCCATAGTTCCGCGTTTTGTGCGACATAAACGCAGACGACTTAAGACTACGGTATCATCCAGAAATTGTGCGTGAATTTGATCACAAGCCTGACGACAAACCTGGATGGCTCGCTCCCGCGACCTGAGACTGTCTCGCCATAACCACAGAATAAAAAGCAGCAGAGCGATGAGCAGTATTTCTTGCATTATGGAACCTGGCTTTTGTTAGAATCCTGAGAAATTTCCCCGGACTGATATCATGAACACAAACGACTCGACTTCACGTATTACCCGCCTCGAAATGTTATTTGCAGAGCAGGAGTATACAATCGAAACACTCAACTCCCTAGTGACCCAGCAGACCCAACATATCGACCTTTTGAATTCCCAGCTGGAATTTCTCAAACACCAGATCAAGGAACTCAAGTTGCAGATACCGGAGACCACGATTATCGACGAAAAGCCGCCACATTATTAGGCCCTAGACCCGATGCTCAAAATCGCCAACCACACCCACTACCATAAACAGCTGGCTCGACGACTGGTAGAACAGGCCAGGCACATAGCGCCAGAAGCGGACATGACACTCGGCATCAATGACAGTGAAATCTCGCTGTGCAGCGTCATCAACGGGCAGCATGCTTGTTATACACATTCGTTCACCCAGCCCAGGCTGGTTAAACGCGCCAAGCAGAAAAACCAGGCCTTGCTCAAGGCCTGTAACAATAAAAAACAGACCCTGCACAGGGTACTGGACCTGACCGCCGGCTGGGGCAAGGATAGTTTTATCCTGGCCTGTCATGGGCAACAAGTAAACATGATCGAACAGAATAATCTCATCGCAGCCTGCCTTAACTACCTGGTTGAAATCGCAGGTTTGGAGCAGCCCGATGATTGTTATCAGCGTATGGAAGTTTTTCATCGCAACAGCCTGCAATACCTGCAACAAAATCCGACAATTGACGCGGATTGTGTGTACCTGGACCCGATGTTTCCGGCGCATAAATCGAGTGCCAAACCGTCCAAGGATTTACAGCTGTTACAGATGCTGACTGATAACCAGGATATGGAGTTGTTATTTGCCAAAGCACTGGAATGTGCCCGTCACAGGGTCGTGGTCAAGAGACCGTTACATGCGCCGACACTGAATGACATCAAACCGGACATCGTCTACCGCGAAAAAACCATTCGCTTTGATGTTTATCTGGGCAAATGATTTCTTTACGCTTAAGACATTAAAATAAGTTTACTCAATCGCGGAAATTATTGAACTGTAGCGGAATGCCCAGTTCGGCCTGTTTGAGCAGTTGCATAACCTGTTGCAGGTCATCTCTTTTCTTGCCGCTGACACGCACCTGTTCTCCCTGTATCGATGCCTGTACTTTCAGTTTCGAATCCTTGATCAGCTTGACAATTTTCTTGGCCATTTCCTTGTCGATACCTTCCTGTATGGACACCGGCTGTTTGGCCGTTTTGGCCGCTTCAATCACATCACCGGTTTTCAGGCAATCCACATCCAGTCCACGCCGGGTCATTTTCTGTAACAGCACCGGTAACATCTGCTGTAGCTGGAATTTGGTTTCTGCGTGAAAGGTCAAACCGGAATCGGCCATTTCGATGCGTGCATTCGAACCTTTAAAGTCGTAGCGCGAACCGATCTCCTTGTTGGCCTGGTCAACGGCATTGGTGAGTTCGTGGTGATTAATTTCTGAAACGGTATC
>JANTFY010000139.1 GCA_024763185.1 Gammaproteobacteria bacterium
GCATCCGGGTCGGAGCCACGCACGGATTTATGCAGGGCGGAAATCTGCTCGTAAAAGATATCGCCCTTGTTATCAAAACGGCGATGGCCCTGGCTGACCACCTCGGTGACCTGTTGCAGGGTAATTTCCCCGTCTACGGCCAGGTCTCCCAGAATCTCCACAAAGGTCAGTGCCCGGCGTGCATCCCCATCGGCCGCCCCGATCAACAAGGACAACGCCTCGTCCGATAGCTTAAGCCCAAGCTCACCCAGGCCGCGTTCGTTATCGGTCAGCGCTATTTGCACCAGCTGCGATAACTCATCTTCCGTCAACGATTTCAATAAGTAGGTGCGTGTACGTGATAACAGGGCATTATTGAGTTCAAAGGAGGGATTCTCGGTGGTGGCACCGACAAACACGATCGTGCCATCCTCGATATGCGGCAGAAACGCATCCTGCTGGGATTTATTGAAGCGATGCACTTCATCCACAAACAGCACGGTGGTACCGGGGTGTTGACGCGCCTGTTCAACGGCAGAACGGATATCCTTGACGCCGGACAGTACCGCCGACAGGGATAGAAACAGGGCGTCACTGTATTTTGCAATCAGGCGTGCCAGCGTGGTTTTTCCGGTTCCAGGTGGCCCCCAGAACAACATCGAATGCAGTTTGCCGGATTCCAGTACCTGGCGCAGCGACTTGTCGTTTGCCAGTAAATGAGATTGACCGATGACCTGATCCAGGGTTTGCGGACGCATACGGTCCGCCAATGGCTGGTAATTTCGCTCAGCCGCAAACAGATCGGTCATTACCCGCCGACACCGAATACATCGACGCCGGGCGGAGGATCAAACTGAAAGGTTTTGGGATCAAAAACCCTGCCCTGGCGCAGGTTTTCAAAAACGATCTGGGTACTCTGCCCAAAACTGTCACGTAACTCCATGGCTTTGATAGTGGCGTCTTCCAGGCCCAGATAAACGCGACTGAATTCCATGTCGTCCTTCTTAGGTATCAACTCTATCCAGTACAGGAACTTGCGCTGGCCTATCTCATTGACCTCGAATTCCTTTTCCACACCCTGTTTTTTCATCAGCACCATGATCGGGGCCGAGGCCAGGCCATGCGCCATCGGCTTAACGGTCACCTGGGCAAGATCGACGTCATAAACCCACAGTTCTTTGCCATCGGCAATGATCTGTTGCTCGTAAGGTTTTTTATAAAGCCATTTGAACTTGCCCGGACGCTGGATAAAAACCTCGCCCATCGACTGTTGTACAACTTCCTTATTATCATCCAGCACCGTTTGCTTGAAATCCGCCTGCAGATTGTCCATGGAATTCAGCGCCGAGTTCAGGCGGTCTTCAACGTCAGTGGCCAGCACAGGCATATGCCAACACAGGCACAACACGGCGGCAAGCCGATAAGATATTTTTTTCATAATCTGTTTAATCCTTCGGGGGCGGCGGTGCCAGCACTTCACGACTGCCGTTCGATTGTACCGGGGAAACCACCCCGGAAGCTTCCATCTCCTCGATCATGCGAGCCGCCCGGTTATAACCAATTTTCAGACGGCGCTGAACATAGGAAATGGATGCCTTGCGACTTTCCGTCACAATGGCCACCGCTTCGTCATACAGTGCATCCTGATCAGCACCGGTTGAATCCTTGGGTAATTCACCCGGCAGCACAGCGGCCGTCTGCTCCTGTAAGACACTTTCGATATAGTTTGGTTTCCCCTGTTTTTTAATTTGCGTCACCACGGCATGGACTTCGTGATCAGCAACAAATGCACCATGCACACGTTCCGGCAGGCTGGTGCCCGGTGGCAGGTATAACATGTCACCATGCCCCAGCAGGTTTTCAGCCCCCATCTGGTCAAGAATGGTGCGAGAATCCACCTTGGATGAAACCTGGAACGCGATACGGGTTGGAATATTGGATTTAATCAGACCGGTTATGACGTCAACAGATGGCCGCTGGGTAGCCAGTAACAGGTGAATACCCGAGGCGCGGGCCTTTTGCGCCAGGCGCGCGATCAGTTCTTCCACCTTTTTACCCACCACCATCATCATGTCGGCAAATTCATCCACCACCACGACTATGTATGGCAGGGTTTCCAGCTCTTCCGGTTCGGCATCCGGGTTCATCAGAATGGCCTGCTCTCGATTAAACAGCGGATCCTTGATCGGCTCACCGGCATCGATGGCCTCGCGAATCTTTTTATTAAAGCCGGAAATATTACGCACACCGAGCGCAGCCATCAGTTTATAGCGACGTTCCATTTCTGCCACACACCAGCGCAGGCCGTTGGCCGCATCTTTCATGTCCGTGACCACCGGCGCCAGCAGATGGGGAATACCATCGTATACATTCAATTCCAGCATCTTGGGATCGATCAAAATCATGCGCACCTGTTCCGGTGTGGCCTTAAATAGCAGGCTCAACAACATCGCGTTGATCGCCACTGACTTGCCCGAGCCGGTGGTACCGGCGACCAGCAGGTGCGGCATTTTGGCCAGATCAGCCACCACGGCTTCGCCACTGATATCCTTACCCAGCGCCAGGGTTAATGGGGAATGCGACTGGTCAAAGGCACGTGACTTGAGAATTTCGCTGAGTACTACAATTTCACGTTGTTCATTGGGAATCTCCAGCCCCATCACCGATTTACCCGGGATAACCTCGACCACGCGCACGGCAATGACCGATAACGACCGTGCCAGATCTTTCGCCAGGTTGGAGATCTGGCTGACCTTGACCCCAGCGGCGGGCAAGATCTCAAAACGCGTGATCACCGGCCCGGGGTGTACCGATTCAACCTGTACCTCGATGCCGAAATCCAGCAGTTTCAATTCCAGCTGCTGTGACATGGCTTCGAGCGCGGAAGCACTGTAGCCCGTGGTTTTACCCTTGGGCATGTCCAGTAGCGACAAGGACGGCAGTTGCCCCGCCTCTTTGGCGCTGTTGAACAGCGGAATCTGTTGTTCCTTGTAAGCGCGTTCCGATTGTTCGACCTGTTTGACCACCGGTTCAATGCGCAGCGGTTTGCGTTTTTCCTTTTTCTGTTTTTGCTCGCTGAAAACCTGTTCGCGTTCCAGGCGCAAGCGGCTGCCTACGCGACGATCCCGGAACAGGTAATAACGGTCTATGATTTTATCGATGAGCCATAACGTGAAACGCCCGGTGTAATCCACCACCGCCAGCCAGGACAGCCCGGTAAACAGGGTCAGTCCGGCCAGGAACAGCGCCAGGTGAATCACCGTGGCACCGAGAAACCCCATGCTGTGAGAAAAGTTGATGCCGGTTATCTGCCCCAGGATACCCCCGGCATCCAACGGCATGGCTCCGTTTTGCAGGCCAAAATGCAAACTGCTTAGCGCGCAACCGGATATCAGGGTCAACGCAAACCCACTCCAGCGTACCGCCAGCATCTGGTAACGGTCTTCCTCGCTTTTCACGCGTTTTCTGACCAGGATTACCGCGTTATAAAACAGCATAACCGGTACCAGAAAAGCCATGAAACCAAACAGATACAACAACAGGTCGGATAACCAGGCCCCGGCTGCTCCGCCAAAATTGGTGGCGACCGGATTCACACCGCTATGCGACCACGCCGGATCGCCGCGGTCATAACTCAATAACGCCACCATCATGTAGGATGCCAGTGCAATCGAGATCAACATGCCTGCTTCACGCAAACGTTGTTCGAACTGGCTGGCCAGAATTTTACGTTCGGAAGAATTTGGGGGTTGGGGTTTTACTTTCGCCTGGGCCAAGATGAAACATGAGTAATAATTGGAATGCGCGCCATTTTACAGCAACATGGACAAAACGAAACCTTGCATTTTTTCACCTAATCACCATTTCTGTTTGAGCTGAATTATTGGTCTAGCGCCGCTGTTTTTAGGGTAAACTACGCCACTTTATTTTTTTCCAATCTCACATCACAGGAAATACCTATGTCTGAAGTCAAACATTGCAAAGCCCTGATCCTGGGTTCAGGCCCGGCCGGTTATGCGGCTGCGGTCTACGCGGCACGCGCCAACCTGAATCCCGTTGTTATCACCGGCATGGAATCCGGTGGACAGTTGATGACCACGACGGAGGTGGATAACTGGCCCGGAGACCCTGAAGGCCTGACCGGCCCCGGTCTGATGGAACGTATGCAAAAACACGCCGAACGCTTTGACACTGAAATCGTGTTTGATCACATTCATACCGTTCACCTCGACGAAAACCCAAAACGACTGGTGGGTGATCAGGGCGAATATACCTGTGATGCCCTGATTATTGCCACGGGCGCCAGTGCCATGTACCTGGGCGATCCCAGTGAAGAAAAATTCAAGGGTAAAGGAGTTTCAGCCTGTGCCACCTGTGACGGTTTTTTCTACAAGGGCCAGAAGGTTGCGGTCATCGGTGGTGGCAACACCGCGGTGGAGGAAGCGCTTTATCTGTCAAATATTGCCAGTCACGTGACCCTGGTCCATCGACGCGATGCCCTGCGCAGTGAAAAAATTCTGCAGGACCAGTTATTCGAAAAGGCAGAGAACGGCAATGTGACCATCGAATGGAATAACGTGCTGGACGAAGTGCTGGGCGATGACACGGGTGTCACCGGTCTGCGCATCAAGAATGTGCAGGATGATTCCACCAAGGACCTGGATCTGACCGGTATCTTCATTGCCATTGGCCATAAACCCAACACGGGCATCTTTGAGGGCCAACTGGACATGAACAATGGTTATATTAAGGTGAAAAGCGGTACCGATGGTGACGCAACGGCCACCAGTGTTGAAGGTGTCTTCGCGGCCGGTGATGTCAGCGACCATATCTATCGTCAGGCCATCACCTCGGCCGGCAGCGGTTGCATGGCCGCGCTGGATGCTGAACGCTATCTGGATGCCAAAAAACTTTAACCGTTACAAAGGCCTGTCAGCTTTCTTTAAAATGCCTTTATGAAGCTGGATGTAAACATCCATCAAAGCCTCGCCGGGATACCCGCATCCGACTGGAATCAACTCGGCGAGGCTGACTACCCTTTCACCCGTCATGAATTTTTACTGGCTCTGGAGCAACATCAATGCCTGTCTGAATTCGGCTGGCAATCCGTCTATATAGTGCTGCAGTCGGAATCAAAAATAATAGCCGGCATGGCCTGTTACATTAAGTTCAACTCCTACGGTGAACTGGTGTTTGACCACAACTGGGCTCAAAGTTATCAGCGCAGCGGTCGCGACTACTATCCCAAGCTGGTGACCGCCATCCCCTACACGCCGGCCACCGGCCCGCGTTTTTTAATTCATCGGGCTATTAACGACCCCAACGAAATACTGCAGTTGCGGATGGAACTGCTGCGGGTGATCAAACGCTTT
Organism: Gammaproteobacteria bacterium; assembly: GCA_024763185.1. GTDB lineage: Bacteria > Pseudomonadota > Gammaproteobacteria > JACNJF01. The sequence continues at coordinate 5,352 of JANTFY010000139.1, forward strand.
TGCAGCGACAACCGGCTCTCCGGCTGGCACCTGTTATTCGAACGCGAGCAAACCGTTAAGGCACTGGCAGGCCAGGACCTGTTATATCGATACGACTGCCAGTTTCACTGGCATAACGACGATTACAGCAATTTTGACGATTTCCTGTCGCGCCTGAGTTCGCGCAAGCGTAAAAATATTCGCAAGGAACGGGCTTCGGTAGCGACAGAAAACCTGTTGATCGAACGTAAACATGGCGATGAGCTGACGGATGCCGACTGGCAACAGATTCACAAGCTGTACGCCGGTATTTTTGATCGCAAATACGGCACAGCGACGCTGAGCGAAGGTTTTTTTAAGGCTATCGGTCCGGCGTTACAAGGTCGCGTGATGGCGGTACTGGTTAAAAAAGACGACAGTATTATTGCCACCTCGTTATTTTTTGTCAGTGACAGCACGCTCTATGGGCGAGTATGGGGCTGTGACGAGTATTACAACCACCTGCACTTTGAATGTTGTTATTACCAGGGCATTGAATATTGCATTGAAAACAAGCTGCAACATTTTGATCCGGGTGCCCAGGGCGAGCATAAAATCAGCCGCGGTTTTTTACCCACGCGCACCTGCTCTGCACACTGGTTCGTGGATCAGGATTTTCATCAGATGATAGCGCATTACCTGCTTCAGGAAGAAGCGTACATTAACGAGTATTGCCAGGCGCTCGCCTTGAAATCCCCCTACCGGAGAACGTCATGATCCCGTGGATGGATCCGCGCCTGCCGCCCGAATTTCCGGACACCCGTCAGGCACTCGAAGAGCCTAACGGGCTGCTGGCAGCGGGCGGGCAATTATCGGTAGAATGGCTGCTACAGGCTTATCAAAAAGGCATCTTTCCTTGGTTCAACGAAAACGAACCCATTTTATGGTGGACACCGGCGCCCAGAACCGTGCTGTTCCCCGAAAATTTTCGAATCAACCGCAGCCTGCGTAAGTTTTTAAAAAAGGCTCCCTATAAAATCACCACCAATCAACGTTTT
>JANTFY010000140.1 GCA_024763185.1 Gammaproteobacteria bacterium
TTCAGCTGGTACAACTTGCCAAAAAAGTGGCACAGTCGGAGGCAACCGTTTTGCTTAACGGAGAAAGCGGCGTGGGTAAAGAAGTGGTGTCACAGTTTATCCATCATAATTCATTGCGCCATGCAGGCCCTTTTGTGGCGATCAACTGCGCGGCGATACCCGAAAACATGCTCGAAGCGGCATTGTTTGGTTATGAGAAAGGCGCTTTTACCGGTGCCATAAAAGCGACCATGGGCAAGTTTGAGCAGGCCCAGGGCGGCACCCTGCTGCTGGATGAAATCAGCGAAATGGACTTGGCATTACAGGCCAAGTTATTGCGCGTTATCCAGGAGCGCCAGGTAGAACGCCTGGGTGGTAACAAGATGATTGATCTGGATTTGCGCCTCATTGCAACCACCAATCGGGACTTGAAACAGGAAGTGGAACAAAAACGTTTTCGTGAGGATTTGTTTTATCGACTCAACGTGTTTCCGGTGCAGGTACCTCCTTTGCGACATCGTCCGGACGATATCATTCCCATCGCGGAAAAACTGGTCGCCGTGTACAACCGCGCGGCAGGGCATCCCATACAAATCTCCGCTGGCGCCCGGCAAAGACTGGTTGAGCATGCCTGGCCGGGAAATGTCCGGGAGCTCGATAATGTCATTCAACGCGCGATGATTTTGAAGCAGGGTGACGAAATACAGGCCGACGACATCATGCTGGAAATGGATACAGCGATAACCCCAGCTGACATGACAGTTGATGAAGACGATGCGGGCAAGTTACAAAATGATTTGCGTGATCGCGAAACCGAGGTGATTCTGGATACCCTTAAATCCTTCAAGGGCAGCCGTAAAAAAACCGCGGAAAAACTGGGTATCAGCCCACGCACCCTGCGCTATAAACTGGCCCGTTTACGCGATGCTGGTGCGGCCATACCGGAGTAAAATTCAAAATTTACCGAACCAGGGTTGTTTCCAGCCCTTGTTCGGGCTGCAGCGGTACCAGTTGCGAAAGCAGCAACGAAACAAAAGCAAAGCACGTACCCACCAGGAACACCAGGGCGGGTGATACAATCCATAAAAAGCCTAACATGACCGGCAGGATGACCGCGGCAATATGATTAATGGAAAAAGCCACGCCGGCGGTCGAGGCGAAATCGGCCGGGTCGGCGATCTTCTTAAAATAGCTTTTCAGCGCAATGGCCATCGCGAAAAAAACATGATCGAGAATGTATAGCAGTGACGCGAACAGGGCATTATCCACAAACGCATAGCTGGTAAAAATCAGCATCAGGCCCAGATACTCAATCGTCAATGCTCTTTTTTCGCCCCAGTGCCTAACCAGCTTGCCTATCCTGGGTGCCAGGTAAATGGTCAAGACACCGTTTATTAAAAACAGTATGGAAATCTCCGCAGCGCTGAATTCAAATTTTTCCACCATCAGGAAACCGGCAAACACCACGAAGATCTGTCGACGCGCACCGGATAAAAATGTCAGCAGGTAATATAACCAGTAACTCTTGCGCAGTATCATGGTTTTGTGTTGTTCGGCCTCGCCCTTGAAATGCGGGAAGGCACGGTAGATGAATAATGCCAGTAACACGGTCCCGATGCCGCCCAGCAGGTAGAGGGTTCGATAATCGGTCTGTAGCAAATCAAGAAAAACATACAGCGCGATAAAAATGAAAAGCCCGGTAAAGGAGCCCACTGCCATTTGCCTGCCTAAGACAATGGGTAATCGGTCTTTATGTAAGAATTGTAACGACAGTGATTGCTGCATGGTTTCCGCATAATGAAAACCGATAGACATAAGTACCGTAGTGAAATAAAGCCCCATGACCGAGGGCAGGAATCCGGTCAGTGCCGTGCCGATACCCAGGATTATTAGGGACAGAGTAGCCAGGGTTTGTTCGCGAAACAGCAGTAACAGGAAGACTACGGCAAATGCCATAAACCCGGGTACTTCACGCAGGCTTTGCAGGGTGCCCATTTCAATGCCGCTGAAGCTGGCCTGTTCAATGGCAAAGTTATTGATCAGGGCGCGCCAGGTGGCAAACGATAAGGGTACCGCAGCCGCCATGATGTAAAGCAGCATCTCCGGGTTGTGTAGATGCTGTCTAAGGCCTGTTAACATTTATTAAAGGCCCTCGACGAGGATCATTTTTTTGCGGGACAAGGCGAATTGGGCGCATGGTTCTTCCTGAATATAAGCGAAAGGAAACATAGTCCTGAGAGCAAATGGTCTCGTCCCTCCGGGTTGTGCCCCAAAATGGGCTATGCGGCGTTACTCGTCGTTCATTTGGAATAACCAAACTTCTCTCCTCATGCCTTGCCTAGCCCATTTTGGAGCGACAACGCGTGCTTTTAATAAATGCTAACAGGCCCTGTGCTTCATCCGGTATTACGCATTGCCGCGGCTATCGCGTTGATGCTGCTGAGCATCGCGTCTTTCCACTGTTCACGCTCTGACTCGGCAACCGATTCATCGCGAAATTTCTGGAGCAGGTTGATCTGGATGAAACCCAGTGGATCCAGGTAGGGTTCGCGACGTGACAACGACAGCTCCAGTAGCGGATCGTCGGACAACAATCGTGAGCTATTGGCAACCTGTAACATCATGTCTATGGAGGTGGTGTTTTCTTCTTTGATACGATTGAACACGCGTTCTGATAATGCTTTGTCGCTGCACAGCTTGGCATAGTGTAGGGCAGTCTGCATATCCGATTTGAACAGGGCCATTTGCGTGTTGGATATCATCGCATTGAAAAAAGGCCATTCTTTATACATTTTCTGCAAGGTGGCCAAGCCATCATCAGGGTGTTGTTGCAACCATTGATAAATAGCTGAGCCCATGCCGTACCAGGCGGGCAGCGTGTGACGTGATTGTGACCAGCCAAAAACCCAGGGAATGGCCCGCACCGAGGATTTTGACATGTCACCCTTGCGACGATGGCTGGGACGAGAACCGATATTCATCAGGCCGATTTCACTAACCGGCGTGGCTTCATAAAAGTATTCGAAAAAGCCGGGCGTATTGTCGGTTAAATCACGGTAGCTCTGTTCAGAAAAATCCGACAGTTGTTGCATGTTGTCATAAAACTGTTGGTGATTGACATTGTCTTCACGCACCAGCGGTAGACTGGCTTTCATCAGGCCGGTGACGCCCATCGACAATTCATAGAAAGCGGTTTCGGTATTACTGTATTTATTGGATAACACCTCGCCCTGTTCTGTGAACTTGATCTGGCCGTGCACCGTATCGTAGGGTTGCGACATGATCGCATCATGGGTAGGTCCACCACCGCGGCCTATGGTGCCGCCACGACCGTGGAACATGCGACATTTCACATCGTGCTGACGGGTAATCGCAATCACTTTTTTCTGTGCCTGGTACAATCCCCAGGCCGAGGAAACGATACCGCCATCCTTGCAGGAGTCTGAATAACCCAGCATGACTTCCTGGGTATTGTCGGCCGCCTTAAGCAGTTTGCGATAGATGTCGTTAGACAGCAGTTTATTCAGCACCTCGTCGATATGTGACAGATCTTCGATGGTTTCAAACAGCGGGCTGACTTCGATGTTACAGAAAAAATTACCTTTCAGTCGGCCCACCAGGCCAGCCAGGTAGGCCAGGTAAATAACTTCCATGATATGGCTGGCGGTGTGGGTCATGGAGATAACGTAATTGCCAAACGACTCGGTACCAATCTCGCGGCGCATTTCGCGCATGACCTGGAACACCTGCAGGGTTTCCAGGGTTTCATCACTCAGTCCCTCTTCATTGGTATCCGGTTTGAGTCCACTGGTAATTTGATCGGCCAAAAATTGCAGGCGAGATTTTTCCGGTAGTGACAGGTAGTCTGCCACCCCTGCCTGTTGCAGAATCTCATGCACCGCTTCGCTGTGGCGCGTCGATTCCTGACGGATATCCAGTTTCAGCATGTGAAAACCAAAGGTTTCCACCAGGCGGATCAGATCCTTGAGTTTGCCATTGGCGGCCGTGTGGTCACCGTGACTGACCAGGGAATCGTAAATCAGGTAGAGATCTTCAAGGAACTGCTGGTAGCCGGAATAACAATGTTCGTTGCCGCCAGTTACGTTGCCTTTCAGGCGGGACTTGACGGTATTCAGGTTGCTGTTCAAACGATAGCGCATGTAGTACAGCTTGCGCCGGTAAATTTCGGTTTCAAAGCGGTCACGTTTTTCATCAAACGCACGGATGCCCTTCGATTCGTCCTTTTCCAGGCTGTCCATAAAGGCCTGGCTGGGTTTGCACCAGCGCGAGGAGTGCGTCAGCATCTGGGTTAACTGCTCGATCTGGCGGATGTATTCACTCAGGATTTCACTGGATTGCATGCGCAGGGCCATGCGCGTGGTTTCCGGTCTAACGAATGGGTTGCCATCACGGTCTCCGCCGATCCAGGAACCAAATTTGATCAGGCTCGGTACCCGGGCGAGTGGATTACCGTATTCATCTTCGCCATAAATTCGGCAGATCGCTTTTTCCAGGTGGCGGTATTCGATGGTGATGGCTTCATACAGGCTACGTGAAAAGTAAGACATGCCGAGCTTGATCTCATCCGCCACTTCCGGTCGTTTTTCACGCACCTCGTTGGTTTGCCATAATACCTCGATTTGCACTTCCAGGCGTTTGATCAGGGCATCCTTTTCGTACCCGCTGATTCGTGGATCGGTCAGGTCGTCAATGATTTCAAAGATATGACGCTGTAACTGCATGATGGTGCGTCGCTTGGATTCGGTAGGGTGCGCGGTAAAAACCGGACGGTAGGATAACTGGTCAAGCAGGCATTGCAGATCATCCAGTCCGATATCCTGTTGCTTGAATTCGCTCATGGTCTGGTAAAACGAGCCTTTCCAGTCAGCGTACCCCAGTTTGCGCACGCGACGCCGACGCTGACGGTGTTCAAAATCCTCTTCAACGATATTCACCAGGCTGAAGTAAATCGAATAGGCGCGAATCACCTGTTCAATGATTGCTGGAGAAAGGCGGTCGATTAATACGATTAACTGCTGTCTCTTATCCTCATCATCCTGTTGGCGTAGTTGGATAAATCCGGTACGCAGGGTTTCAACCGATTCGAAGACCAAAGGGTCCTCATGCTTGATCAGTACGTTGCCGAGCAACTGCCCGAGCAGTTTTACGCGAGATCGAAGCTCTTTATCGGAGCTGTGGTTTTGATCATGAGATTTTGTAGTCATACCCGTCAGGACTTGGAAATTGCTTAAAGCATGCAGTGTTTGAAATACAGGCCAGGCTGTTGAAAGCCTGGCCTGTGGAGGGGGTTACTTGGCAGCGCTGGGCGCTGAAGATTTTGCGGCGTTTTTCTCTTGGAAACGTTGCAATACTCTCTGCTCCATTTCATCAATACGCTTTAGGATGGCTTCACGACGTTTTTCTGCTCGAGCCATCAGTTCGGCCAGAGAGTCGGCCTGGTGTTTTTGCAGGCGTGCATAATCCTGGGCGTATTTTTCAGCCGCTTTACGGTCACGTTCCAGGGTTTCATTGATACGGGCCTTGCGCTTGGCAAAACGTTCCTTGATTTTTTCTTCGGTCAGGGGTTCTGGCGGCGCCATTTTTTCCAATTCCTGGGCGGTTGGGAATTTTGGCATTGGAATTCTTTTAGGAGGCATCGGCGGGGCGAAATAAGGGTGCTGCATAGCCTGTTGGGGCAGGGGCTTGCCTTCCTGTGCTGCAGTATTTTGACCGGATTGAGCCTGGATTGAACCAGAAACCAATAGTGCAGATGCAATAGCGGCCGATAAGATACTCGATTTAATCATTCACTTTTCTCCTGAGATTAATGTTAGAGGTGTCTCCAGTGGGCTATTATGACATAGACTCCGGGCAGCTTGCCATTTGCAGGATAAATTGCCCCATTTACAGTTATCTATCCGGTACATGGGCCCTGACAAACCCGGTACAAGGTGTTCGCCGGGCCAGATTCGGGGTTATAATGCGCCCCATTTATAACTGGCCAAAGAATCATGACAGTAAATGCCCGTGTTGGTCACGGTTTTGATGTGCACGCTTTCTGCGACGGTGATGCGATAGTGCTGGGTGGCGTGGAAATCCCTTTCCATCAGGCTTTTGAGGCCCATTCGGATGGCGACGTACTGATCCACGCTTTATGCGATGCCTTGCTCGGAGCCTGTGGCCTGGGCGATATCGGCCAGCATTTCCCGGACAGTGATGAACAGTACGCGGGCATGGACAGCCGCATTTTTCTGCGCAAGGTGTATCAACAGGTGAGCAGCTATGAATATGGACTGGCCAATGCTGACATTACCATTATTGCCCAGGCACCTAAAATGATGCCCCATTTACATGCCATGAAACTCAATCTCTGTGATGACCTGG